>JBBILM010000026.1:0-20500 GCA_037444915.1 Nitrospirota bacterium
AAGCTTGTCTCATCTGTTGATTTGTCTGTCCATTTCAGGTTTATTGTGCTTGATGTCGTTGAAGTTGCATTTAAATTAGAAGGCGCTGTAGGCGTCCCTGCCTTTACTGTTTTCGCTGAAGCGCATTCAGAATAAAAACCTCCTGCTGCGTTATACGCCTTGACCCTGTAAGAATAGTCCGAATTGGCAGATAAACCAGCGCTATCAACATATGAAGTCTTATTTTTAGACGCTATCGCTATTTGAGACCATGGGTTTGTATTATTACATAAGCCATATTTTCTTTCGATCTTAAAGCCAGATTCATCAGCCGAGTTATCCTGCCATGAAAGAGCTATACTTGAAGACGACAATGCCACAGCAGCAACTGATGAGGCTTCAACAGGTGGATATGCAACGCCTGGTGCCAAATTTTCCTTATACAGCAACACCCCCTTATTGCCTCTCCCTGTTATATCCCTAATGGTTCCATACCTGCTGATGGGTTCATTAAAATTATAGTATGCGGTTAAGCCCAACTCTAATCCTGAGAGTTCTTGTTTCATATTAGACACAATTTCAGCATGCGAAAGTTCCCTGTTCCAGAAACGCAGCTCATCTATGATTAATCCTGAGTAATTTCTGCCTTCTTTCACCCCTCCACCAATTAAGAGAGCCCCCTTATTTTGAGTTATTAATGTACCCGAAGCTGTCGTCTGATTTACAAGCTTGCCGTTTACATAAAGCTTAAAATTATTTGCTCCTGCGGAGGCATCGTATGTCATCGCAACATGTGTCCACTCGCCATTGGGTATTGGGTCTCCTCCAACTAAAACGTATCCACCGGAAGTCGTTGCGATTCTTGCATCTGCCTTTCCATCTCGCCATTGTCCAAGCATATAAGAACCCCACGACCCACCTGCTCCCGGTTCTGCTTTATATATAAAGTAAGCCTCTCCATTGATTTCTCTATTTGCTCTTATCCATGCTTCAGCAGTCATCGCAGTGGTAAACTCTAAGTCTGGGCTTGAGGCTATCTCCATTGTATCCCATCTCTCATCTCCGGTTCCATCTCCAGCATTTATCTTGTGTATGAGTGAAAGAGCTCTATTGCCTACTGGACTAACTACTGGAACATCCGGATGAAAACTCCTGTAAAAGATATCGCTATCTCCAAAAACACCTGTGCTATACCATGTAATGCCTCCGTTTGACACCAAATGAACCATTCCATCTAACCCTATAGACATTTGAGGCTGGGATAAATAAGAGCGAAACGGCGTATCAAGTCTTACAGGTGATGTAAAAGTGCCGCCTGAATCATTAGAATAATGATAAACAAATTTTTTACCCACCACATGAACCTTTGAACCAGTTGTATCTGAAGGATCAAGCTTTATAACTGGCCACCAGGAAGCATTGAGGTAAGTTTCGCCATAATGATGATTAGCCGGCGCCGTCAGTTCCTGAATCGCATAGAATGCTGCCCCTGAATTTATAGAACGTTTGAGATAAACCCTGCCATCTGTTGTTGTAAATACAACATATACTTTAGTCCCCCTTGCAGCAAGAGTTGCATTTCCGCTCTGAATATTTTTATTTGGAAGTTCAGTTTTCGAGAGATTGATAGCTGGATCAAAGGTTGTGCCATTGTCTAAGGATCTTTTAAAGAAAACCGAGAACTTCCCTTCAAAATCAACGCCATTGAAAACCACGTAAACTTTATTGCCTGCGTGAGCTATTTTTGGCACATAGTGGATGTCATTGTCCGCATATGATTTCGGATTATTATTTTCATCAGAAGGAACGTCTATTTGCTGCGAGTCAAAACTTCCTCCTCCATTAAGAGAACGTCCAAAAAACAGCCGCGCCCATCGCAGCCCATAAAAATAATAACTATCACCATAGACAAGATAGATTTTCTCTCCATTAACCTGCATGTCATAAAGAGAAGGCCTTTGAGCGCCTGCATCTTTATCAAAAAAAGCAGCCTGTCGGCTTGCAAAAATATCTCCGTTGTCATTAGAGACAGCAACATTTACAGAGTCTTTAACCTCCCAATTCCTTACATGCGTATAGCCGACTACTACCATCCCTTTTGACGCATAGGCATAAATATCGTAGATGTGATGAGCGTGAGCAGCAGTTACAATATCTCTCTCGGCATCAAAAGAAGCGCCGTTATTTACAGAACGGAAATAGGTCAAAGCGCCATGCCAACTACCCCTATAGCGAGCTATAAATATATGAACATTCGCGCCATCAATTGCCATTCGTCTATGATTTTCATTAGTATTAAGATTGTTCCATGGCACTACTTCCGTTATTAGGATTTTTGGTTGCCATGTCGCTCCTTTGTCAAGCGATCTCCTGTAATAGAACTGACTCGCTGAATAGTCAGCCTTTATTGCCGCCCATAGCACGTGCACCGTGTTGCCAGAGACAATGATTTCAGTCGATTTATCATCATGTCTAGGTTCTGTATCAAGAGCGCTTTCAGAAAGGTTTTTTAACCACCTTGAAAGGTCTGCATTTTTTGCCTCTGCATCAGCAACAAAAAAAACTACCGCTGCCGCAAACAATAAACTAATAAAGCTTTTCCTCCATAGCATTTTAAATTCCTCCTCTTTTTTTTAAATGAACCACTCTCCAGCCTGAATGCCGGAGTTTCTGGTCTCTGATATGCGGTTTCACAATTTCCTCGTTGACATGCCCGACGCTCTCGGCAAAAATAGCCATTGCCAACATCATCAGCGTTAAAAGTCTACTGCTTTTTTCATCAACTCTACCTCCTGTTTAGGTTTAAACATGTATTTCCATATACACTATCTGCCAAAAGGGTATCTTATGAATTTCGCTCATCAAAAATAGCGTCTGTGTTTTCAGCGCCGCTATAACGGCCAAATAATATTTTTGATAGTTTATACGCTATTATGATTAATATAACACTGCTATGTAAAGCCGTCCAGATGTCAACTTTGGAACAATTTTGTAAACTTTCGCGTCAACCGTGCTATAATATTGCCATCTCAGCGTTTTAAGGATTATTTATGAACTGGCTAAAGGAAGCATTGGCCCTTGCGGTCTTTGAATTCTGGCTCATATCATTCCCAATGGGAGGAAATCTCCTTTATGCGAGCAGCAATCTTGATCTGCTTTTTTTCCTTTTACCGCACGCAATAACTCTATTCATTATCGCTAATACAATAAAGCCTTCTGTTTTTAATAAAATTTCCAAAGTCAGTGTTTTACTAATAATTCTTTTAACTATTTTCTTTCCATTTGCCGGGGCTTATCAAAAACTTTTTCTGATATTTATTGGAATTGCCGGGGCATTCATGGTAATAAGGACTCTCGGTATTTTAAACAACTCTTCTGACCCTGTAATATCAGCCGGCATCGGTTTGGCACTTGGAAACGGACTTGTGTTTATTCAGTCAAACATGCCTTTTGATATTGCTGAGAATTTTTACATAATCGGATTTTCATTAATACCGCTTATTTTCTTGTCACAAAAAGAATCATATGGGAATGATGCCAATGAGATGAAAAAACATCTGCCTTTCATTTATGTTTTTTATCTTATAGGAGGCTTATTTTATGGTTTTATTATGCCCGAATATTCACAATCTGCCATTGCGAACGGCGTTGAGCTATTATTCTATATTCCAACAGCTATAGCCGCCGTATTAATTATCAGAAAGGATAGAGAGCTTTCGCTTGCAGCCGGAATCTTCTGCGGCATGCTCGCCTTTTCTCTTTTAAAGTCTGAAAATATCCTGTTAATTAAACTTAGCATGTTCTCAAGTCAGGCCTCTTTCGCTTTGGTGGATGTATATCTGCTTTGCCTTCTTGTAAGTTCCGGAGGGTCAATAAGAATCTTCGGATATGGAATCGGCACATTATGCTCAGCCATTATAAGCGGAAGGCTCATTTCAGATTATATGGGAAATGTCGCGGAACCGCTTGTTTCCGCAGGAAACATTATCCTAACACTCGCTATTTTAATCTTTTATTTTTCCGGGAAAAAGCAGAGTGAGAGACAACTGAAGTCTTTAAATATTGTTTCGAATGAGACAAACGCAATATCACCTGTTGAAAATGATTTTGCCGAGAGGTTAGAAAATCTTATGGACTCTTTTCACAAAAAATTCTCTGATAAAGAAAGAATCGTCCTTAATCTTGCCATGCAAGGCAAGACTTATAAGGAGATAGCAATTGCTCTCAACATATCAGAATCATCCGTCAAGACTTACATGAAAAGGGTGTATGAAAAAATGGGGGTTCAGGGAAAAGAAAGCCTTATCAGAATGCTCTCAAACAGAAATGCATGAGACTTATTGCTCCAGCAACAGATTAACTTTATCTACAATGTCATTATAATTAAAAGGTTTTTGGATAAAGTCTTTCGCACCCGCGTCAATCATTTCTCTGGCTGTTCCCTGCAAACTGTAGCCCGAGGCTACGAGCACTTTGACATTTGGATTTATTTGTTTCAGACCTTCGAGAGTCTCCTTTCCACCCATTTTAGGCATTATAATATCGAGGATTACCCCGTCAATCTCGTCTTTTTTGCGGCTGTAAATATCAACGGCATTGCGGCCGTCTGATGCCTCAATTATTGAGAATCCAGCGTGTTCGAGAATGCCCCTTCCAACATTGCGGACAATCTCCTCGTCATCAACAAGCAGGATAGTACCTTTACCTCTTTTAATGCCATGAAAATCCTTTTTTTCATCAATCATCTGTTTATCAGTGGCAGGAAGATATACAGTAAAAGCAGCCCCCTTTCCAACCTCGCTGTCAACAGTAATATATCCGCCGTGACTTTTTATAACACCGTAAGCCATGGCAAGCCCCATGCCTGTGCCCTTTCCTTTTTCCTTTGTCGAAAAAAACGGTTCAAATACGCGATCCTTTATGTCTTCTTTAATTCCAGAGCCGGTATCCCTCACTGTTATCGCTACATACTTTTCCGAATCAGCCCATGGAAACAGGGTATCAGTATCAGTGTGTTCCTGATTTGAGGTTTCGATATAAAGCGCCCCGCCTGACGGCATAGCGTCTTTTGCGTTAAGGCACAGGTTTAAAAGAACATTTTCTATCTGGCTTTGGTCAGCCTCCACCAACCATAAATCATCCTGCAATTTGGAGCTTATATCTATTGTCTTATCAAAAGTTCTGCTAATAATCTGTAAAATGTTTTCTGCAACAGCATTCAGACTGACAGGTTTTACAATATATTTACCGCCTCTCGCAAAACCAAGAAGCTGTTTTGTCAAATCAGCAGACTTCAGCGCAGACTTCTCAATCACCTCGATGGCTTTGCTAATCAAAGGGTCTGTGTCAGTCAATTTCATCTTCAGCAATGAGGCATAACCTAAAATACCCTGAAGCATATTGTTAAAGTCATGGGCAATTCCACCAGCCAAGATGCCTATTGACTCCATTCTCTGAGCCTTGTTCAGGCTTTCTTCCAATCTCTTTCTTTCTGTTATATCCTCCTTCACAGCTATGAAATTCGTTATATCACCGTCCTCATTCTTAACAGGTGAGATAACAGCGAATTCCCAGTACAGTGAACCGTCTTTTTTCTTATTATGGAAAGTGCCCCTCCATTCCTCTCCATTTGTTATGCTTTTCCAAAGCTGCTCATACTCTTCCGAAGCAGTATCGCCTGATTTCAAAATCCTCGGGTTTTTGCCAATAACCATTTCGGGATCATAACCTGTTACAGCAGAGAACTTGGGGTTAACATACTCTATATTGCCGGCAGTATCTGTTATAATTATCGAAACAGGGCTCTGCTCAACAGCTATAGATAATTTGCGCAGCTGGTCTTCTGCCCGCTTGTGAGCTATTATTTCGTCGCGAAGATCTGCATTAAGCTTATTAAGACTGTCCTGCCGCTCCTTGATCACATGACTCATTTCATTGAATTCCCTGTGGAGTTCGCCAATTTCATCCTGCTCATAATTAAGCGGCATATCCGGCATGATGCCCTTTTTAAATATAGAGACATCGCGCTGCAGTCTAAAAATAGGCTTCATTATCAGCCTGCTGACAAGCAAATTGACAGCGAAAATAGATAAAACAGTAAATACTACGGCAAAAATTATATTTAAATAAAATATCTTTGCAGACTCCTTCTGCATCTGAAGTGATGATACCACCATTCTGTTAAAGCCGATTGCGACCGGCGGCATGTCCTCGGCAGCCTGATATGTTACAAGATTATAAAATTCATATCCATTACTGACTTTTCTATAAATGGGGCTTTCAGACTCCTCAAAGTGAGCAATAATATCATGAGGCACATCGGTTATATGCCTTGCATCGACTGGATAGGCATCAATCACATCCCATCGGCTTGTGTATATCTGCACGAGCAGGACATCTTCTGCCTTGACAATGAAGTACGCCTGCTTTATTAAATCGAGATCCTCCCTGGCAAGCCCTTCCTGAACAGCCTTTGATAGCATATAATTGAGAGTAAAGCCTTTAGAAATTAATTCTTTTTCTATGCGGCGATTTTGGGATGTTATAAAAAAATAAGTGATGATGGAACTGATAGTTATTATTATTAGTGCTACAAAAACCGCTACTTTTAATTTGAGGGACATCTTCATTTTATACTTGTCAGGGATACCACGCCCAAAGAGTCAATAAACTGCTGCCCGCTTTTGCTCAAGGTAAAGTCTATAAATGCCTTAACTTCTGGCTTTGGGTCTTTAGGTATCACGAGAAAAAGAGGCCTTTTCATCGGATATCGTCCGTTTACGATGTTCTGTTTGGTTGGCGTAACGCCGTTTACTTTTAACATCTTTACATCTCTCTTTCTCCCGCTTGTAAATCCAGTTGTCGCAAAACCGCCCGGCGTCTCCTCAACCATCTGTTCTGTCACTGCTGGAGACGCAAGATGTATTGCGTGTGGCAAATCAACATATTTTTTTTCCTTTAAAAGCATTTCATTTACTGACGACCAGACGCCGTTAAGACCCTTTTTTGTTCTTGCTATAAGGAGTTTGATAGGCAAATCCTTGCCATTTAACTGTTTCCAGTTGGTAATTTCACCATAATATATTGCCTTGACATTAGGAATCGAAATATCGCTGACTGGATTTGTTTTGTGCACAATAAAAACCAGCGCGTCCCATGCTACCTGTATAAACTCTATTTCCTCAGGGTCATCATGAGCCTTTGGTCTGCATGACGCCGCAAAATCAACCTTGCCTTGCTGCAGATCATCAAGTCCGACAAGACTTCCGCCTCCGCGCACAAAGACCTTTTTGCCGGTCCTCTTTTCATACTCTGCCGCAAGGTCAGATAAATACCCAAGATTGCTCACAGAACAGCCGCTCGCTGTAATGTTATCTGCGGCATCTAAGATAGTTGAAGGAAATACAGACAGTAATAGGAAGGTCATCACTATAAATATATGTTTCATGCCTTTTACCTCCATTGGCCTAAACATACAAGATTATACAAAGTAATCATGATAAGTAGCAAACGACTTAATTGAAGACAGTTACCCTGAATCATCAACAATCTGCAGCCGCTCCATCTTCACTTTTGCTATTCTCTGGCCAACCATTTCTATAACCTTTAATCTTTTATCGTCCATTTCAATCACATCGCCTGTCTGGGGAATCTTCTGCAAATGGGTTACTATAAATCCTCCCAATGTCTCATAATCAGTCGATTCAGGAATAACTATGCTGTAGTCCTCCCCGAGATCCCTGATGCTTATTGACGCATCTATTATAACCGTCCCGTCGCCAAGCTGGATAACCGGGCTTTCAATATCATACTCATCCCGGATTTCGCCGACAATCTCCTCAAGCAGATCCTCAAGTGTTACCAAGCCTGAAACAGCGCCATATTCATCTATCACTACTGCCATGTGCACTCTTTTTTTCTGCATCTCCCTCAGGAGGATGCTGATTTTCATTGTCTCCGGAACGAAAAAAAGAGGGCGGACTATTTTACGTATATCCGCACCTTCTGTTCTCAAATATAAATTATAAAAATCCTTGGCATACAATATTCCTCTGATATCATTAATATCCTTGCCTATAACAGGATATCTGGAGAACTTCTCGTCAGAAATGATATTCTTCACCTCGCTTGCGCTCATATTAATTCCAATTGTGACCATCTGCGGTGTCGGGATCATTACTTCCTTAACAGACGTATCCGTAAACTCAAATACGCTGTGTATCAGCTCTTTTTCCTCTGATTCAAAAATGCCCCTGTCCCTGCCCTCTTCTATAAGCAATTTTACTTCTTCTTCAGATATGTAGCCGCGCTCAGTAAATGCCTTTTTGCCGAACGGCCTCAATAATAAATTAGTGCTCGTTGTCAGCATGGTAACAAAGACAGAAGCCAATTTTGAAAATTTCATTATTACCGGAGCCGTAAAAAGGCCTATGCCTTCTGGATTGGAGAGGGCAATGGATTTTGGAATGAGTTCCCCGAATATCAAGGAAAAATATGTGATTATAATAACAATGATGCCTATAGAAATTGCTTCGCTCGATTCAGAAATAAAAGCAACGGGGATGTCACTCAAAAGAGGTTTAAGAACAGTAACAGCAGCCGCACCGCCAATTGCAGATGCCAGAGCAGCAGCCATGGTAACGCCAATCTGTATTACGGCAAGAAATCTGTCTGGCGAGTCCCTGAGTTCATTTAAGACCTCCGCGCCTCTCCTGCCTTCATCAACGAGATGTTTGAGGCGGGTACTTCTTATCGTAACAACAGCAATCTCTGAGGCTGCGAAGAATCCATTGATAATGATAAATATAGTTATTAGAATTATCTCAAGCCACATGATTAATGTATTGTCAAATGTAAATAAGGCTCATTATCAATCTTGAAGACTTCAATGCCGGTTAATTGCATAATCTGGTGCATTATTTGGATTATAATCGGAAATTGGCTTATTTTACAATAACCAGCGCCCTTTCGGGCGCTGGCATAAGCGATTTTTTTGAATCAGGGACTTACTGTTAATATGGTTCGGACAATGTCCGGGTATTTTGCTATAAACTTAAGTTCATCGTCAGTCAGCGGTTTTTGAGTATGCAGGTTCGCGTACTGAGCAAGCTCGAGTATCTTCCGCGCCTCATTGTCATCATGGAATTCAATGCCAAGCTTGCTGTAAACATATCTGAACCCTTTAATGCCGCCGTAAGCGCCTGTTGTTATTACCCTGCCTGTTTCGAGGAGATCCGGTTCACCGCGCCCAACATCTTCAGGGTCATATAATTCATAACTTCTCCTGTCTTTCAGTGCTCCATCAGCATGTATGCCGGATTCATGCGCAAAGGCATTGGAGCCAACGCCAGGCTGATTTATAGGTATGGGCAGATTAAAAGCATATGACGCATACCTTGCTATTCTCCATGATTTCTTTAAATCAACATGCTCATCAAGGGGAACTTTTACTTTAAGGCCATGCGAAAATTTGAGCGCAAGGATAGTTGATACGAGATCGCAGTTGCCGGCCCTTTCGCCGTTTCCATTGAGCGTAGTGTTAATGTAGGCATCCACGCCTGCTTCGATCGCGCCCTGAGCTCCTGCAACAGAGACTGCTTCGGCCATTCCAAGGTCATTATGGCAATGCATCTCTATCGGAAACTTTGTTGCAAGCGCAAGCGTCTTTATCCTTTCATAAATTGTTATAGGGTCATCCGCTCCCAATGTGTCGCAGTATCTGAACCTGTCAGCCCCTGCCTCCTTGCCAATAAGGACAAACTCTATCAGCCTGTCAAGTTCAGTTCTTGAGGCATCTTCAGCATTGAGCCCTACTGTTTCAGCGCCCAATTCCTTTGCCCTGCGTATAGAAGCAGCTACTGATTTAAGTATATCTTTCCATGACTTCTTACCCTGAAATTTGCCGCGAAGCATTATCTCAGAGGTTGACATTGAAACATTGAGGTGTTTCAAGCCAGGACAGTTTTTAAATGACAAATCTATATCCTCTGTTACAGCCCTGCACCAGCCTTCAGGATGTAGCCTTTTTATGCCGCCAACCTTCGCGAGCTCCAGATTGGCGTTTATATAATTAGTCTCATGCTTAAGAGTAGGAAAACCAATCTCACTCTGGTAAACTCCCATCTCGTCAAGATACAGATTCAGCATTGTCTTGGCAAGCTTGGGCAGCAAAATCCGGGATGTCTGGACGCCGTCCCTGTTCGTTACATCAATCAAATATACTTTGTTGTTCATATTCCTCCCTATTCAATTATTTCAAATTAAGAATTAATTCATAATTCCTAATTAATAATTTTCAATACACTGTCACTTTTTTTTCGCTGTTTCCCTTGCGATGGCAACCTTGCCTGTTCTAACAAATTCCTTGATGCCGATGGGCTTCATGAGTTCAACGAATGCTTCTATCTTTTTTTCATCACCAGTAATTTCAATAGTATAAGAGGCAGGACTTGAATCAACCACCCTGCCCCTGAATATCTCGGCCAATCTTAATACCTCTGCCTTGTTGTCCTGCTTAGGCGATACCTTAATCAACACCATTTCGCGTTCCACATGTTCAAGTTCGGTAAGATCAACAACCTTTATCACGTCGATCAGTTTGTTGAGCTGTTTTGTAATCTGCTCTATGACCCAGTCATCGCCGCTCGTTACAATGGTCATGATCGAAATCTGAGGGTCAATGGTCTCTCCGACAGACAGGCTTTCGATGTTGTAACCCCTGCCGCTAAAAAGGCTTGCTACTCTCGAAAGAACGCCGAATTTATTTTCAACAAGAACAGAAATCGTGTGCCTCATCAGTAACCTCCATCATTAGTAAATAGTAAGCGGTAAATGGTGAACTGGTAGTTCATAAATCCAATTCACTGACAACCGATTACTTGTTATTTAACAGCCTTAAGCTTTTTTTCGGTCTTTTTTTCAGGCTCTCCCAAGATCATGTGATCCAGAGTAGCTCCCGCAGGAACCATCGGAAACACCTTTTCTTTCCAGTCTATGACAAAGTCCATAAAAACAGTCTTTTTAATCTTGAACGCCTCTTTTAAAACAGGTTCAACTTCGCTCGGCTTAACAGCCCTCAATCCAACTGCTCCATAAGCATGCGCGAGTTCAACAAAATCAGGCACAACATCCAAATCAGTGTGAGAATACCTTTCCTGAAAAAACAGCTCCTGCCACTGCCTTACCATACCTAAAAAGCGATTGTTCAGGATAGCCACCTTAACAGGGATTTTATAGATAACAGCAGTAGCAAGCTCCTGAATGTTCATTTGAATGCTGCCGTCTCCTGCGATGTCGATAACAAGCTTGTCTGGATGCGCGAGTTGAGCTCCGATAGCAGCAGGGAATCCGTAACCCATTGTTCCAAGTCCGCCCGATGACAACAGTCTTCTGGGCTTGTCAAATTTAAAGAATTGCGCTGCCCACATCTGATTCTGCCCCACCTCGGTAGTAATGATTGCGTCGCCCTTGGTCAACTCGTGTATTTTTTCGATAACAAACTGGGGTTTGATAACATCGGTTGTGTGAACATATGACATTGGCCTTTCTTTTTTCCAGTCAGATATCTGCTTCAGCCACGACTTTCTTACCTCAGCCCACTGCTCCTTTATATCGTCCTTCAGCGCTTTGTTAAGCACTTTTAAAACCCTCTTTACATCTCCAACTATTGGTATATCAACCTTCACATTTTTTCTGATGGATGTGGGGTCTATGTCTATATGAATAATCTTCGCGTGCGGGGCAAAGCCCTCGATTTTTCCGGTTACCCTGTCGTCAAACCTCATTCCTATAGCTATCAACAAATCAGAATCCTGCACAGCCTTGTTCGCAAAATATGTTCCGTGCATGCCGAGCATGCCGAGCGAAAAATCACTGCTTCCGGGAAATGCTCCGAGCCCCATTAATGTCATGGTCACAGGAATATTTGCATGCTCCGCAAGTTCCTTTAATTCCTTGGATGCCTCGGATATTATGCAACCTCCTCCGGCTATTATGACAGGTTTTTTTGATTTGGCAATTTCATGCGCTGCCCTGTCTATCATCCATTTATTCCCTTCATATGTTGGGTTATAGCTCCTTATATCAACTTTTTCAGGCCAGACAAAATCGGTCTTGCCAGAGGTTACATCCTTTGGCAGGTCAATAAGCACCGGACCAGGCCTTCCGGTTGTTGCAATATGAAATGCCTCTCTTAATTGACGGGCAAGCATGTTTACATCCTTGGCAAGTATATTATATTTACTGCATGGCCGTGTAATGCCGACAATATCGGCCTCCTGAAAGGCGTCATTACCAATCAAAACTGTCGGCACCTGGCCTGTCAGCACTACTAACGGCACAGAATCCATTGACGCCGTTGCTATACCAGTAACAGTATTTGTAGCGCCGGGGCCTGATGTGACAAGGACAACCCCGGGTTTGCCGGTTGCCCTCGCATAACCATCTGCAGCGTGGACAGCGCCCTGCTCGTGCCTCGTCAAAATGAGTTTCAGATCCTTATCATCATGAAGAAGGTCAAATATATTCAGGATCACACCACCGGGATAGCCAAAGATGTATTTTACTCCTTCTCTTTTCAAACATTCGATTATTATCTCGGCACCAGTCATTTTCATAATTTGCACCCCTTGTATTTTGCTAATATTGCTGTTTTCCTTTAAGAAATAATATAATAGCACATTTATTATAGCCTTTTCCACAATATAAACAATAAAAAATATAAAGGAGGTTGCCAAATGAAACTTAAGCCATTAGCTTTGGGAATCGCTCTGGGTTCTTTGTGGGGCGGTTTATTGTTTATAACCACTTTGCTTTCTTTTTATACAGGCTACGCCAGGCTGTTTCTTGAAGTTCTTGCGCAATCCATATATCCCGGTTATTCGATATCTCCAGTGGGAAGTTTATTAGGTCTTTTTTATGGATTCCTTGACGGATTTGCATGCGGAGCAATAATTGCGGTTATCTATAACAGAATAATTCAAAAAAAGGAAAAGATATAGCATGGGCTTATGGCAGTACATACTGGGCGAAACACGTTCGAATCCAACTAATTAATTGGGGGTAATTATTATGTCTAAGGTTTATTTTTCCTCTGCAAGGGCAAGAAAATGGAAGTACGATGAAAGCATGCCCGGAAAGCTTGAACGTCTATTAAGAAAAATTGACTTATCCGGATATTTTGAGAAAAATGAGTGGGTTGCGATTAAAACCCACTTCGGTTCAGAGGGGGCGCACAGGATTGTCAGGCCGGTTTTTTTGCGAAAGGTCGTTAATTCAGTTAAAGCATTAGGCTGTAAACCGTTCATAACAGATACCGTAAGAATAAAGGGATTGGACTATATTGGCGTTGCGAATCAGAATGGAATTAATCAATTATCAGTGGATGCTCCGGTAGTAATTGCTGACGGTCTGTATGGAAATGACAATATTATGGTAAAAGCCGGCAGCATTTTAGGGGAAATAGCCGTTGCTTCTCTTATTCATGATGTCCCTGCAATGATAGTCTGCTCTCATATCAAAGGCCACATAAATTCCGGATACGCTGGCGCGATAAAGAATATAGCTATGGGCGCTGTTAGCGGAAGTCACAGGCACTGCGGCTGGAAATGCGGCAGAGGAGCTATGCACACCATCGGAGAAGGCGCTTTTACATGGGACCCGGAAAAATGCTCTCTATGCCATCAATGCGTCGAAATCTGTCCGCTCGACTGCATAGATTTCACAGAAGGAGGATTTAACTGCAACGATGATAAATGCTGGAAATGCGGAAGATGCACGCGCGTATGTCCTGAAGGGGCTCTCACGCTTCCAGGGGACACAGAACTCTTCATGAAATCCTTGTCTGAAGCGGCCATGGCTGTGCTTGGCACATTTAAGCCCGGCAAGGTAATTTATATTAATTTCCTGACCGAAATACAACCAGAATGCGACTGCATGCCAGCTGCTGACGTGCCCGTGATTCAGGATATAGGCATACTTGTTTCAGACGACATCGTAGCTGTCGAGCAGGCATCTATTGATGCGCTTCTCAAAGCAAGCCCACTGCCATCATCAATGGCAGAGGATGTGAAGATAAAACAAGGAGATGACATACTTTTCAGCCTGCATAACAAATCATATATGCTGCAAATAGAAGAAGCTGAAAGACTCGGCCTTGGCAGCAGGGATTATGAGCTGGAGGAACTATAACTCAAGAAACGCGCATTTCAGATATTCGGTTTCAGGAACTGACAACAACACGGGATGGTCCCTTCCCTGATATCTGTATTCAAGAAGTCTCGCATGTCTATTGGCAGCATACGCGGCGTCACGCAGCACATCAAGAAATGCGTCTCTTTGTATATGATATGAACATGACGATGTGGCAAGAATTCCGCCTTTTTTTAAAATCTTCATAGCCATAGTATTTATGTCCTTATATCCTCTTAATGCCTCTTTAATCTTTGCCCTGCTTTTTACAAATGCGGGTGGATCAAGTATTACAAAATCATAAACATCACCGTTTTTGACTGCCTGCTCCAGAAAATTAAACACATCATCTCTGACAGTGTTAAATCTATTATCCAGTCCGTTTAAAACAGCATTTCTACTTGCCATGTTCAGTGATACATCGGAATTGTCAACACCTGTTACATTAGCGCCCTTTTTACATAACTGCAATCCCCATGCACCTGAATAACAAAACAAGTCAACACCTTTGCCTCCGCTTATATAACGGTTGAGAGCTATTCTGTTTTCTCTCTGGTCAAGAAAAAAACCTGTCTTCTGTCCCAACATCGGATCAACCTCATAAGACACACCATCTTCGTTAATTAAAGGCAATTTATCGATAGAGCCTTTTATTACACCTTTATATAATGGAAGTCCTTCAAGCACTCTGCTTTTGCTGTCATTTCTCATAATGATAACAGAGGGGTTGAAAACTTTATCCAATACATCCAATATCATATCTTGCAGCCTGTCTATCCCGAGTGTTAAAATCTGGACTACAAGACAATCATTGTACTTGTCTACAATAAGCCCTGGCAGATAATCCCCTTCACTGAAAATTACCCTTGCACACGACAAGTTATCGAGTCCAAAAACCCACTTTCTGTAATTAACCGCATCAATTATTCTGCTGCGGAAGAAATCATGATCTATATTTTCTTTAACTCTCGTTAGCAGCCGGATAGCGATAAGGGAAGCGGAATTAATATATCCGATGCCCAGAAAATTATTATTTTTATCTATTACTTCAACCAAAGAGCCTGACTCAAAGGATTTTGGGCTCGAGGCAAGTTCATTCGAAAAAATCCATGCATGTCCTGCGAGTATCCTGCTTGAGCGTTTCAATATTACCTTGTTCATTCGAATATTATACATAAAGAGAGGGTATTATAAATAACAAAAACAAATGAGATTTTAGTTGCTTTAATCATTCTTTTTCTGGTATAAATAAATTAAGAATAATTTGCCTGCCCTGTTAGTGATTAGGTGAAATTGTTGATCCCGCAAATTAGATTTTTGGGGAGCTAACGTTAGGCATGTGGTGTGAAGGCCTCCCTACAGAGGAGGAATCCTAAACTGTCTTCACGGCACCCACCTGTGTAAACAGGGATCTAATTTTCACTTACACGGCAGGGCGGGGATTTTGAAACATATATATTGATTCAGATGGTTGCAAGTAGTATTTATAAGATAAAGGGTTTAAAGGCATCAGGGATAAGAGTTTTGTTTAATACAATGGCTACTCTTTTGAGACATGATATATGCATATACTCAAAAAATGTCCGTTTCCTGCCTTTAGCTATATAATAGATTTTATCTCTAAATAGCACGCCATCTGTTATCAGCAGAAAACCGAAGTAATCATATGGTTTCATTATCTGTATCTGTTTAAAAAAATTATTCTGTAATTGCTTTCAAATGAGCAGGGAAGTTGCTGTTTTTCATGAGCTTTGTTCTGCTAAGCAACGCCTGTAAGCGCTCATTTTTAATAAATAGACAGGAGGGAAGGAAAAGGTGGACAATAGCGTAATGTATATACTCATTGCTGTGGTTGTTGGAATTGCTTCTGGATTAATATTTTTCACTATCTTCAAAAAGACGATGCAATCTCAACGTGACTCCGTTGAATTTGAACAGAAAAAATTAATAGAAGAGGCGAAAAAAGAGGCGGAAACAATTAAGAAAGAGGCTGCCATATCCGCTAAGGATTTGGCTTATCATGCAAAAGTTGAAGCTGAAAAAGAGATCAAGGAGAGAAACAGGGAACTAAACCAGCTTGATAAACGACTCAGGCAAAAGGAAGAACAATTTGACAAAAAGCTGGATCAATTCGAAAAAAAAGAGGCCGAAATTGGACGGAGAGAGAAAGATATCTCGTCCAAGGAACGTAATATTGCTGATAAAGAGAAACAGGTGCAGCAACTCATTCAAGAGCATACCAATACTTTGCAAAGACTTTCCGGAATTACTGCTGAGGAGGCCAAACAGGAATTATTTAAAAAGGTTGAAGAGGACATCAGGTTCGAAGCCGCAAAACTGGCCAAAAAAATAGAGGATGAAGCAAAAGAGAACGCGGAAAAAAAGGCTAAAGAAATTATCAGCACTGCTATTCAGCGATATTCCAATGACTTTGTATCAGACGCAACCGTTTCCGCAGTCAGTCTGCCGGGAGACGACATGAAGGGAAGAATTATAGGCAGGGAGGGAAGAAATATCCGTTCATTCGAGGCTGCAACCGGAGTGGATCTTCTTGTTGATGATACGCCAGAACTTGTCACCCTTTCTGCTCATGATCCTGTCAGAAGGGAGGTTGCGAGGATATCTCTTGAGCGTCTTGTGACAGATGGGAGAATACATCCGACAAGAATTGAAGAAGTCGTTGAAAAAGCAAAAAAAGAGGTTGATACCACAATCAGAGAGGAAGGCGAAAAAGCGGTTTTCGACCTTGGCATATCAGGCTTACACCCTGAACTCATAAAAATCCTCGGCAGGTTGAAGTACAGGTCGTCATACGGCCAGAATGTGCTTCAGCACTCAAAGGAAGTGGCGTATCTCTCAGGCATGATGGCAGGAGAACTCGGAGTTGATATTAAGCTCGCAAAAAGAGCCGGCCTGCTCCATGATATTGGCAAAGCCGTTGACCATGAGATGGAAGGCTCGCATCAGGAAATTGGCGCAAATCTCGCAAAGAAATATGGCGAAAATGAATATGTTATAAACGCTATTCATGCCCATCACGGAGAAATCGAGCCAAATAGCGTAGAATCCGCTCTTGTTGCAGCAGGTGATGCGCTGTCCGCTGCCAGACCAGGCGTGCGCAGGGAGAGCATAGAGAATTACCTCAAAAGATTACGAAAGCTTGAGGAACTTGCCATGTCTTTCAAAGGGGTTGATAAATGTTACGCGATTCAGGCTGGCAGGGAAATAAGAATTATAGTAAAACCTGATGATGTGACCGATGATATGAGTTCGCTGATAGCAAGGGATCTTGCAAAAAAAATAGAAGCCGATATGACATATCCGGGCCAGATAAAAGTCACGGTTGTCAGAGAATCAAGATATGTAGACTACGCTAAATAAGACG
Source organism: Nitrospirota bacterium (assembly GCA_037444915.1). Classification (GTDB taxonomy): domain Bacteria; phylum Nitrospirota; class Thermodesulfovibrionia; order Thermodesulfovibrionales; family Dissulfurispiraceae; genus JBBILM01. The sequence continues at coordinate 17,552 of JBBILM010000026.1, forward strand.
GCCATGAAAATCTTATTTATCGGCGATATAATAGGCAAGACCGGAAGACAGACAGTAAAGAATCTCCTGCCAAACCTGTTGAACAAATATGATATAGATGTTGTTATTGCTAATGGTGAAAATGCTGCAGGTGGATTCGGGATTACCGAAAAAACAGCATCAGAACTATTCAATTATGGAATCCATGTAATTACCACAGGCAACCATGTATGGGACAAAAAAGAAGCAATTCCTTACATTGCCAAGGAGAACAGGATATTGAGACCTGTTAACTATCCCTCGGGCGTCCCTGGCTACGGCAGTATTATTTTTTCAACCGCAGATAAGACGAAAGTAGGTGTCCTGAATGTGTCAGGTCGTGTTTTTATGAACATCCTTGATTGTCCTTTCACTGCTGCCAGAAAAGAAGTTGAAAAACTCAAAGAATACACTGACATAATAATTATTGATTTTCACGCAGAAGCGACTTCTGAAAAGATAGCTTTCGGATATTACATGGATGGATTGGTCAGCGCTGTAATAGGGACACATACGCACGTCCAGACGTCTGATGATAAAATATTGCAGAACGGCACCGCCTATATTACTGATGTTGGAATGACCGGGCCTGAGTTGTCAGTTATTGGAATTGAAAAGGAACAAATAATAGAGCGTTTTTTGACCCATATGCCGCGTAAATATGATGTGGCTGGTGGCAGGGGTATTCTCAGCGGAGCTGTCATGGAAATTGATGATAAAAGCGGGAAAAGCATCTCCATACAAAGGCTGTTATTGACAAATCCATCTTAATGGCCTAACATTATCTTTATATCAGCGTAGTTGCTGCACTTTTTAAGGTATAAGCAGGAGGAAAAATGTCAAACGCAAGGATAAAATGGGTTGATGGACTTCAGTTTGTAGGAGAATCCGGCACAGGCCATGCAATTGTTATGGATGGAGACACTGATGTCGGAGGCAGCAACACTGGCATGAGGCCTATGGAAATGCTGCTTGTAGGTCTCGGCGGATGCTCTGGTATGGATGTGGCATCGGTTTTACAAAAGAAGAAGCAAATTCTAACAGACATCGAAATAAATGTGACAGGTGAAAAGGCAGACTCATATCCTAAAAAATATACAGGCATCCAGATAGAATTTATCATTACAGGCAAAGACTTATCAGAGGATGCTGTAAAAAAAGCGGTGGATTTATCAATGCAAAAGTATTGCTCTGTAAAAGCAACTCTTGAAGGAACAGCAACAATATCTTACAGCTACAAGGTTGTTGAAGCCTTTACAAAGCCTTAACCTCAAAAATGCAGTTACATAGTGGCATGAACAGATAAATGAATCTGTCCTGTATTTATTGTTTTATATGCTTTATTTACGGGCCTCAATAATGTGGCGGGATAAAGCCATTTATCTGCACATGCCACTATAATCTTATGACATAATTGCAGTTTTTGCCTTAATATTCAATCAAGCCCTGTGTCGAACTACAGTGCTTATTATTAAATAAAACTATCAATTACAGAGTTGTTGCGCTCACACAATTACTCCATACCGAATAGCCAAAACTTGCCGGCTCTGCAGTAGATTTTGTGTATGACCTAATCCTGTATGAATAAGCAGTTCCGGATGCGCGTCCGCCGTCTGTATGAGAGACAATGTTTTTTGTCTTTGTCGCTATTAGCGTCCATCCTGTAGTTGGGCAATTACCAGATGCCCTCTGTATCTGAAAACCTGTCTCATTGTTGCTCTTATCAAGCCATGTAAGTTTTATCTGAGTGGATGAAATAGCGTTTGCTGATAGGTTAGTGGGCGGAAAAGGAACTACTGCCGTAGTAGTCTGCTGCGAACAGCCAGTAGTATTGCATGCCTTAATATAATATGAATAAGATGTTGCAGACGTGTTGGAATTTGCGGTGGTGTCGTTATGGCTTTTAACACCTGCCTTTTTAGTGGTTAATAAACTCCATGGGTCTGACCCTTTTTTTCTCCAAACCTCAAATTTTGTCTCATTATCGGAATTATCAGCCCATACAAGATTTATCTGATTTGAGGATACAGATGTGGCCTTTAAACCGGTCGGAGATGCCGGGGTGCCAGCAACTGCTGTCCTTGCTGAGACACAATTTGAATACCCGGATGCGCCACCCGAATTGTAAGCCCTTATTTGGAATGAATACTGGGTATTTGCATTCAATTTGTTATTTATAAACGATTTTACATTGGCAGAAGTTGTAGCTATCTCAGCCCACGCATTTGTAGAGGTGCAATTTCCGGTCTTTCTCTCAATCTTGAAGCCTGATTCGTTATTTGATTTATCCACCCATGTCAGAACTATGCTCGATGATGAGGTAGTAACAGCCGCTAAATTTGTTGGGGCATTAGGAGGCAATGGTAATGTAGTCGCATTTGCCTCATTAGAATACGATGAGTCTCCGCCCAAATTATAAGCCCTTATGCGGTAATAATATGTTGTATTGGCGATAAGCCCTGTATTGTCAGAATATGAAGTGCTATTTGCCCCTAAGGATGCGATCTGCGAATATGTTCCGAATGCGCCTGCTCTCCTTTCTATTTTAAAGCCTGTCTCATTAGTTGAATTGTCAGTCCATGTCAAATTTATCTGTGTCTGTGAAACGGGGGTAGCTGTTAAGTTTAAGGGGACATTTGGGACAGGAGGAAAAGTAGCAGCGCTTGTCTCAGGCGTATAAGAAGAATATCCCAGCGAATTGTATGCCCTTACGCGATAATAATAGGTTGTATTGGCATTAAGTCCAGTGTGTGAATAGCTTGTTATATTCGCCCCGACAGAAGCAATTTGTGACCAAGAGCCTGTCGGGCTTGTTTTTCTTTCAATCCTAAATGACGACTCATTAGTTGAATTGTCTGTCCATGACAGATTTATCTGCGTCTGCGAAACAGGAGTTGCCGTTAGATTCGATGGGGCTGACGGCATGCTTGT
>JBBILM010000027.1:0-20450 GCA_037444915.1 Nitrospirota bacterium
TCCCTTTATTAAGGGGGAATAAAAAAGGATTACCCATTTAAAGTGAGAAAGAACCCGATTATTCATGCGCTGATGAGATAGTTGCGAAGCTCATTTCAAAGTTTCTAAGCGGTGAATATGATGACAAATATATTGTCTTGAAAGGTCTTAATGAAAATCAGAAGGAGAACATCGAAGTTGCCCTTGAGAGGAAAGACCTTGCTGTAATGACTGAGATGAGGGATGATATGATATAATTGATGATTAAATAATCATAATAACAAGGTGTTATGGCTGAAGAATTAAAGACGCAAATCCAACGATTTTTGAAGCATCTCGACATACAAAAAAATGTCTCTATACATACTATCAGGGCATATAACAAAGATTTGTCCGTATTCTATGATTACTGCAATTCTGCCCCTGATACTATAGACATGTTTGACATCAGGGGGTTTATTTCTGATGAGATAATGAAAGGCAGGTCAAAATCGACGGTTGCAAGGAGATTGGCTACGCTGCGGTCATTTTTCAACTATCTTTATCAGGAGGGTTATGTAAAGATCAATCAGGCAAAACTCGTATCAGCTCCCAAATCTGCCAAACACCTGCCCTCTTTCATGTCTGTTGATGATGTATTTAACCTTGTCCAATCACCTCAGGGAATAGGGCTTATCAATATAAGGGACCGGGCTATATTGGAACTTCTGTACTCCAGCGGATTGAGGGTAAGCGAAATAACAGGCCTGAACATAGACGACTTAAATGTCAGGGACGGGCTCGTAAAAGTCAAAGGCAAAGGCAAAAAAGAGCGGATTGTGCCTGTTGGCAATAAAGCTATTGACTCTTTAAAATCATATCTTATCGAGCGGTTGTTGTTCAAAATGCAAAAGCCTGAATGTGCGAACACACAGGCATTGTTTTTGAACAGAAACGGCAATAGATTAACAGAAAGGCAGATCAGGCGCATCGTTGTAAATCATGCTGCTGCCATCGGTTATGAAGGACGCATAGGTCCCCACACCCTGCGCCACACATTTGCGACACATCTGCTTATGGGAGGGGCGGATTTAAGGGTTATTCAGGAATTGCTCGGACACTCCTCCCTTTCAACAACGCAGAAATATACGCATCTTGACATAAAGCACTTAATAGACGTTTATGACAAATCGCATCCGTTAGCGGAAAAAGACGGATCATAGCTCGTTGTCATCTGTTTTTTTCTGTGAGATTCCGGCTATGGGCAATAAACTAAACAGGAGGAGGAAACATGTTTCACGGCACAACGATTTTATGTGTGAGAAAAAATGGCAGGGTTGCAATCGCAAGTGACGGTCAGGTTACTATGGGGAATACCGTGTTAAAGCATAATGCTAAAAAAACAAGGAAGATGTATAATAATAAAATCCTTGCGGGCTTTGCTGGCGCCACAGCTGACGCATTTACCCTCTTTGAAAGATTCGAGGCAAAACTCGAGTCATACAGGGGCAATATAACAAGGGCTGCTGTTGAACTCGCAAAAGATTGGCGCACTGACAGGATTTTAAGGAGACTGGAGGCATTGCTGCTCGTTGCGGACAATGAGCACACCTTAATATTATCAGGAACCGGAGATGTTATAGAGCCTGAAGAGGGCGTTGCAGCTATAGGTTCAGGCGGCTCCTACGCACAGGCAGCCGCAAGGGCATTGTATGAAAACACCGAACTGAGCGCTTCAGAGATAGTATTGAAGGCCATGACTATTGCATCCGATATCTGTATATATTCGAATAAAAATATAACTTTAGAGGAGCTCGATGGATAACCTTACACCAAAAAAAATAGTTGAAGAACTCGACAGATATATAATCGGGCAGGATAAGGCTAAAAAGGCCGTTGCAATCGCATTGAGAAACAGATGGAGAAGACAAAGGCTTTCACCTGACCTGAAAGATGAGGTTTTACCAAAAAATATTATAATGATAGGTCCTACCGGCGTTGGCAAGACCGAGATCGCGCGCAGGCTTGCAAAGCTCGCAAACGCGCCTTTTTTGAAAATAGAGGCCTCCAAATTTACTGAAGTTGGTTATGTTGGCAGAGATGTTGAATCAATGATCAGGGACCTCACAGAAATTGCTATGAATATGGTTAAGACAGAGCATATTGAAAAGGTGCAGGAAAAAGCGAAATCCCTTGCGCAGGAAAAAGTTCTTGACCTGTTGTTGCCTCCTCTCAGACCGACCAGAGGCGTTGCTACTGACGAACAGGAAAAAGAGCAATACAAGGACACGAGAGAAAGGCTCAGGCAGCAGCTTATGGATGGAAAGCTGAATGCGCGGTATGTTGATATAGAGGTGAAAGAAAAAATGATGCCATTTGGCGTCATATCCAATGTTGGACTTGAAGAAATGGAAATCAATTTAAAGGAAATGCTCGGGAATTTCCTTCCTGAAAAAACAAAGCGAAAAAAAGTAAAGGTGCCGGAAGCGCTCGCCATGCTTACCCAGGAAGAGGCGAATAAACTTATTGACATGGAAAAGGTAACAAAGGAAGCCATAGATATAACAGAGCAAAACGGCATAGTATTCATAGACGAAATAGACAAGGTGGCAAGCAGGGGCAGCGGCCACGGGCCCGATGTTTCAAGGGAAGGCGTCCAGCGGGACCTTCTTCCAATTGTCGAAGGTTCTACGGTCGCAACAAAACACGGAACAGTGCGGACTGAGCATATACTGTTTATAGCCGCAGGGGCATTCCATATAGCCAAACCTTCAGACCTTATTCCCGAACTTCAGGGAAGATTTCCTATTAGGGTGGAGCTCGAACCGCTTGGAAAGAATGAATTTATAAGAATACTCACCGAGCCCCACAATGCTTTAATGAAACAATACATCGCACTTCTGAATACAGAGAACGTTCATCTCGATTTTACCAGCGACGCTGTTGACGAGATAGCCGGAATCGCATCACTGGTTAATGAAAAAACAGAAAACATAGGCGCCAGAAGACTGCATACAGTCCTTGAAAGGCTGCTTGAGGATATCTCGTTCAATGCGCCGGAAATGAAAGACGAAGCAATAGACGTGAACAGGCAGTATGTGAGGGATAAGCTCGCTGATGTGGTTAAGGACGAAGATTTAAGCAGATATATACTTTAAATAGCAGGCCCCAATGCCCGCAAATTTTCAATAATCTTTAAGGAAGGCAATTAATGAAAAAACTGATCGAAAAGGCCAATACTCTGATAGAGGCATTGCCGTACATCAGGAATTTTTACGGCAAGACATTTGTTATCAAATACGGCGGCGCTGCCCAGACAGACGATGAACTGAAAAATTCCTTTGCACAGGATATCGTGCTCCTTAATTTTATTGGCATCCGTCCTGTGATTGTTCATGGCGGAGGCCCCAGAATAAGTCAGATCATGAAAAAAATGGGCAAAGAGCCGGCATTTGTTCACGGGCAGAGAATAACCGATAAAGAGACAATGGACATTGTGGAGATGGTGCTTGGCGGCCTCATTAACAAGGAAATTGTCGCCTTAATCAACAGTCACGGCGGCAAGGCCGTAGGGCTCACCGGAAAAGACGGGGGTTTAATAAAGGCAAGGAAAAAACTCATTAAAAGACCGAAGCCATCTGGCGATGAGGAAATTATAGACATAGGTCTTGTCGGAGAGGTTGAGACTGTAAGTCCTGGAATATTACACTGCCTTGAAAAAGACGGTTTTATACCCGTAATCTCGCCAGTCGGAGTTGGCGAGAATGGTGAGGCCTTTAATATAAACGCCGACTATGTGGCTTCAGCCGTAGCATCTGCTCTCAAGGCCGAAAAACTGATTTTACTCACAGACGTGACAGGCCTCAACGACGATAAGGGAAAGGTAATATCAACAATTAGTAAGAAAAAGGTCAAAAAACTTATCAATAACGGAACCATTTCAGGGGGCATGATACCAAAGGTTCAGGCATGCATCAGCGCCCTTGACGCAGGCGTCAGGAAAACGCATATCGTGGATGGCAGGATTTCCCATTGCCAGCTAATCGAGATATTCACCAATGAGGGCATAGGAACCGAAATAGTCAATTAAATCTTAATTTACTGCATTACGTCATCAGATTATAGTGGCATGGGCAGATAAATGGTTTTATCCCGCCACATTATTGAGGCCCGTAAATAAGGCATATCAAACAAAAAAAATACAGGGCGGATTCGTTGGATTGTTTCTACAAATCGCGGATTATAAAGGCTTTTATCTGTTCATGCCGCTATATAACTGCATTTCTGGATTACTCTGAACATACTTTGTTCTTACCCTCTTTCTTTGCCTTATATAATCGGTCATCTGCCGTGATGAGCAGATCGTCAGAAGATATGCCGTCATCAGGAAAAGAAGCGATTCCAAAACTCGCGGTTATATTCACACTCTTCTTTTTTGACAGGGGAATCGCCCCGTCCTCTATTTTTTTTCTCACCCTTTCAGAAACGAGACCTGATACCTTCATATCTGTCTCGGGCATGATTATTATAAATTCCTCTCCTCCATATCTACCCACAATATCCGACTTTCTCAAGCTTTCCGCGATAAGATTCGACATGAATTTCAGGACCGCATCTCCTGCCATATGCCCGTAAGTATCATTTAATTTTTTGAAATCATCTATATCAAGCATGGCAATCGAAAACCTCTTATTCATGCGCTTGCTCCTCTCAATCTCATTAATCAGGAATTCGTTAATAAATCTCCGGTTGTAAATCCCTGTGAGAGTATCAGTTGTCAGCAATCTGATATCGTCTGTAATGTCCCGCGCGATCAGATGAATCCTGCCTTTTTCAAGCTTCCCATCGGTCTTTATAAAGAAGCCGGAGACTTCATAGACATCCTTTCCCTTTTTGAACCTCACCTCCTCGATCTTGCTTGATCTTAGAAGGTTGTTATAAATCTTTTCCCATGTTTTTACTGGTATAAACGATGTTATTGGCCTGTCAATAACCTTCCTGCTGTGCTTGTTCAGGAATTTTTCATTTGCCCATATGATGAGATGCTCCTTTCCTGTGTCGCTCACCTCGAGCAACATTTCAGGGAGCAGATTAAGGATTTCTTTTGTGTATTTAAGTTTCATCTCAAGGAAGTCACTGTATCCGCCCTCCAGATTCTTCAAGACATCCCTGAGGGTGATCATTCCTACCACAGCACCCTTGCTGTCTTCTACAACAACCCTTCTTATATTGTTATTGTTCATCGTCTTTACTACATCGACGAGAGTCGTATCAAGTGATACCGTAACAGCCTGTCTTATTATAAATTTGTTCACTTCGCTTTTAAGAGAAACATTTTTCCTTGCAAGCTCTATAATGTCTTTTTCGGTTATAACGCCGACCGCCTTCTTATTGTGGATAACTGGAACTGCGCTTATCTTGTTTTGGACAATCTTTCTTAAGGCCTCGTAAATAGGCTCTTCGGGCTTAACGCTGATGAGATTTATTGATCTTTCGAGTATATGCTTAACCCGGATAGTTGCCCGGTAAAAATCCTCTTCAAGATGCCTGAGCATATTTTTCTGCGTCACAACACCAACAAAATCGCCTTTTTTACTTATCACCACTATTCTGCGTATATTATTCTCTATCATGAGATTAAGGCCATAGCCTATGCTCCTGTCTCCCCTTGTTGTAATCACTTCCTTGTGGGCATACTTGCCCGCCATATCATCCAAAGAAACGCCATTGAATACTATCTCGGCTATATCCCTTTCAGTTAATATGCCGGTAGGCTTATTGCCGTCGAGGAGAACAATAACCCCTTGCTGATTCTTATTCATCAATTCGATCAATGTTTTTAATGAGACATCATCCTTGACGTGAAGATTCCGCTTTTCGGCAACATCCTTTAAGAACAAACTGATCATATAATATGCCCTCCGGATTTAACAAATTTGAATATTATATCAGAGTCTTTTTAAAAATCTCTATTTTAGGCATAGCCGGATTTTTTGCTTAAACACAAAAAAAGGGGAAAGAACTGAGTCTTTCCCCCTTGTCAGAAAACCGCGGGCAGAATGATTAATGAGAGAGAAGCTTTGCTGCCTTTTTCAGATTTCTCTGGTCGTCATCTTCATTTTTCTTGGGTGTTTCGAGAATCAAGGGTATATCTTTAAACGCGGGATGTTTGAGAAATCTTTTAAGGCCTTTTATGCCGATACCTCCGATGCCGATATGTTCATGCCTGTCAACGCCAGAACCGACTGTCTTTTTTGAGTCATTTAGATGTATGACTTTTACGCTGTGAAGTCCGATGTGTTCATCTATTTCCCGCACGAGTCCTGATAATCCGCTGTCTTCCCTTATATCATATCCAGCGCTAAACGCGTGACAGGTATCTATGCAGACGCCTCCTATCATAGAACTGTTCACCCTGTTTATAATTTCACCCAAATCACTCATTTTGGAGGAAATATCGCCCCTCTCTCCTGCAGTGTTTTCAAGAAGCAGCTTCGATTTCCACTGCCTATTTATTAAAACACTTCCGAGCGCTTCAATAGCCCTTTGACGCCCTGCTTCAGCCGGATCAGATGATGCGCTTCCGGTATGCAAAATTACGTAGTCAGCTGATAAGGTATCCGCTATGTCCATTTCATGAATCAAAAGCTCAACGGATTTTTTTATGACTTCCTCATTTGATGAAGCGAGATTTATGAGATAAGAGGTGTGTATGAATACCGGATTTATATTAAATGCTTTCCTTAATTCCTTGAATTTCACAACGTCATTTTCCGGGATTTTATTGATGTGCCATTGCCTCGGATTGTGGGAAAATATTTGAACTGTACTGCAGCCAAGAGTCCTTGCCTTTTCCATGGACAAATGAATGCCGCCTGCAATAGATGTATGAACTCCAACCCTTCTAACCGGTGATTCTGATAAGCCTGCCTTCAAACTTATTCCCTATTTTTTTCCCTCAAAAAAGTTGGCACATCAAAATCGTCTTCGTATGTAAAAGCAGGATTATTACTATTTTTGCTTTCATTGTCCTGTTCAGCATCTGTATGGTTTTCTGCATCATTAACTCTTGCTGTGTTTTCAACATAAACCTTCTGCAGATCAGCATGGGGATCTTTTACGCCATCAACACGCGCATCCTGTGCAACAAAAGCCGGGCTTAAAACTTCCTTTTTCTCAACCGGCTTTGAAATATGCTGCTCTTTCAAAGAAGCGGGCATGTTCTTATCCAATATGCCTTTGGTCGCCCTGAGGCTGACATTTTCCTTGACCGGGGACCATTTCCTGATCTCCAAATCAGCCCTGCCGGACATATCCTCCAATCCGGTTGCTATAACCGTCACAGCAACTTCATCTTCCATATCAGTATTGATGACAGCGCCGAGTATTATGTTCGCATCCTCATGAGCCGAGTCATGAATCAACGATGCAGCAGCCTGCACAGCATCGAGAGTCATGGTAAGTCCGCCTGTAATATTTATGAGAATTCCCTTTGCGCCTTCTATGGATGGCTCTTCAATAAGGTGATTTGATATTGCTTTTTTAGCAGCCTCAAACGCTCCTGCATCTCCTTTTCCCCTGCCCGAGCCTATCACAGCCTTGCCGGAGTTTTCAATTACAGCCCGCACATCGGCAAAATCGAGGTTTATAAGCCCCTGAACAAGTATCAGATCAGAGATGCCCTGAACAGCCTGCCTTAGAACATCATTTGCTATGAAAAATGATTTGAGCAGCGGCGTACCCTTATCCACTACCTGATGAATCCTGTCATTGGGAATCACTATAAGGGCATCCACATTTTTTTTGAGATCCCTTATTCCTTCTTCAGCCTTTAACGCTCGCTGCCTGCCCTCGTAATAAAAGGGCTTTGTAACAACTCCAATGGTAAGAATGCCTAATTCCTTTGCAATGCCAGCGATAACAGGCGCGGCTCCGGTGCCTGTTCCGCCGCCCATACCCGCTGTAATAAATAACATGTCTGCGCCCTCAACACAGCTTACAAGCGAATCCCTGTCTTCATAGGCAGCATCCCTGCCTATCGTGGGATTGGCGCCGGCTCCGAGCCCCTTTGTAAGATTAACTCCTATCTGCACTTTCATGGGGGCGATGGATAAATCGAGATGCTGCTTGTCCGTGTTTACAGCTATGAATTCAATGCCATATATATTGGCGGCAATCATGCTGTTAATGGCATTTCCTCCTCCTCCGCCAACACCTATAACCCTTATTTTTGCGGCCTGCCTTTCAATATCCTCCATCTCAAACATGGGCGCCTCCTGCTTCTTCTCCAACCTTGATCAGCCCCTAACTCAGAGAGACTAATTCCTTTTCAATATATCCTTAAACCATCCGGATGTCTTGCTCACAAAAGCGCTAAAAAATTCCCGATTGCGCTCGGTCTGCACCGCATGTCCGGTTGCCGACAATACAAGTCCCATACATGCGGCATATGCGGGATCATTCAAATCCCCTTTTAATCTGTAAGATTTATTGAATCCTGACATGTTTTTCAATTTAGCGTCAGGATAACCTACCCTCACTGGTAAGGATAAAATCTCTTCAGCCATTATGTCAAAACCCGAAAGTAAAGACGCGCCGCCTGTAATGCAAACTCCCGATAAATCGGCAGTTTGCAATTGCACTAAGTTAAGTTCAAAGAGGATAAGATTCAAGAGTTCTTCTGCTCTCATTCTCATTATCTCGGAAATATCTATTTTGTGAATGCCTTTTTTTTGCGCGTCCACTCCGGATACATTCACATATGCAGTGTCCTGAGATTGTGGAACCATTAATCCATGCTTCTTTTTTAAAACCTCTGCCTCGTTAAAGGTGATTTCCGCTCCTACTGCTACATCATTAGTAAAATGCCTCCCCCCTATGCCAATTACTGATACATGCTTCAACCAGCCATCCTTATATACAGCGATATCCGTCGCCCCCCCGCCAATGTCAATAATAGCAACACCCTCATCCATTTCATCTGCTGTGCTTACCGACTCAGCAGAAGCAATAGGCTGAAACATTACCTCCGCGACACTCAGGTCAGCCATCTCGCAACATTTAATGAGGTTCCGGAGTGCGAAAGCATCACACGTAACGATATTGACCTTTGCTTCAAGCCTTGAACCGTACAATCCGACCGGGTCTATTATGCCGGCCTGTCCGTCAACAATAAAATCTTCTGGCAGCAGATGCAGTATCTCTCTGTCAAGAGGCATATATAAATCAGCCGCAGAATTGACTGCCATGTCAACATCTTCAGGCCTTATCCCCTTTGCTCCTGTGCTCGAAGCCCCATGCGCGCGTATGTTTTTTATATGGCTGCCTGTAATGCTCGCATATACTTCCTGTATTTTAACCCCCGACTGTCTTTGGGCATCCGCAACTGCATTTTTTATTGACCTTGCTGCTTCATCAACGCTGATTACAATGCCCTTTCTGATACCTTCGGACCGATAATCATTTGCGGACAATATATTCAAGCCGTCACGGTTGTCTTCAGCCACAATAATACATATCTTTGTTGAGCCGGCATCAAGCCCTACAATAATGTTATCACTGTCTTTTCTTTTTCTTAGCATCTTTTTTCGTTGTTCCTTGAACCTTGTCAGGCGTTTTTTTAATCGCAGCGGGTTTGGTTTCTTCCTGTGCCGCTATTAAAGGTTTGACTATTATTTTATCTGTAAACCTTAAATCTATGTATTCAACCTGCATATTCCTTTTTTCCAATTCCTCTGTTACTAATCCAAGCCTGTCAAGTTTTTTATCAAGGTCGCCTGAGCCGATTTTAATTGTTACGCCCTCGAGTTCCAGTGAAATATCTTCCGGTCTTTGGCCGGTTATAACAATATTATCGCCAGGCGAAAAAAGCTTCCTCTCATGCAAAACCATTATAAACCTAACAGCCTCAATAAATGCCTCTTTGCTCTTCATGGGGTCTATCTCTTTTATAACCGGCAAAAAAAAGACCGTCCCTTCCTTCAGCGGTTCAAGAACAGAGCCGTCCTTATCAACAAGATAAATCCTTTCGCTCATTTTTAATATCGCAATAGGTACTGCCTCTTTTACATTTATCAATATCCTGCCGCTCGAAAAACCGATGAATTCACGGCGTATGACCGCATCCTTTATCCATGGAGATGACTTCAGGTTTTTATAGATGGCATTGTCCGCAATTGAATACATCTTATCATTGACCTTAATGCCAATCAAGGACTGCAATTCTTCATTTTTCAGGTAACGGTTGCCGGTAAAAATAATTTCCCTTGCCACAATACTGTGCCTTGCAAAAAAATACAATGCAATAGAACCTGCGATAACTGCTGCAAAGATAAAGACAAATCCGGCTATCCTCTTCTTTTTTTTCTTTCTGTTCAGTATTTTTATATTACCTTTGTTCAAATCTGTGGTTCACCCTGTATTGCGAGTCTTAACATCTCCTCCACAAGATCCGGAAACTCCATGCCGCAAAGACCGGCTATCTTCGGCAGAAGACTCGTTTCTGTCATTCCGGGTATAGTATTTACTTCAAGCACATACGCCTTCTCGTGCTCATCGAGTATAAGGTCAACCCTTGTAGCGCCTTTGCACCCAAGGGCATTGTGGGCATTCAAAGCTGTTGTCTTAAGCATGGCATATGTTGTATCAGACAATTCTGGCGGCAGTATGTATTGCGTCAGACCCGGGGTATATTTGGCTTCATAATTATAAAATTCCTTTGATGTCTTTACTTCAACTCCGCCCATGGCTGTCTGCCCCAGTATGCCTATCTGTATCTCCCTGCCTTTAATGTATTTTTCGACAATTATCGTTTCCCCATATGAAAATGCGTATTTTACAGACTCATGAATTTCATCTATGTTCTTTGCAATGCTGACGCCTATGCTTGAGCCCTCGGCAGCGGGCTTAATGACCCAGGGCATTTCAAAACCCGTTTCTTTTAATATCCGCTCCCCGATATTTAGCGTCCTGCCAAATACCTTAAAAGGCGGGATGCTTATACCGTGATAAAGAAATATCTTTTTAGACGCCTCCTTGTCCATTGCCAATGCCGAACTGAGGACACCCGATCCTGTATAGGGTATACCCATGACATCGAGAAGCCCTTGAACAGCGCCATTTTCACCAAACCCTCCGTGCAGCGCCAAAAAGGCGATTTCAACATTGTTCGCCTTTAAAGAACTGCAAATATCCTCTGACGCATCAATCAAAACCGCGTTATAGCCGCGGCTTAATAAAGCCTTATAAATAGCATTTCCGCTTTTAAGAGACACCTCCCTTTCAGCGGATGTTCCGCCAGCAAGAACGCCTATCATTTGCTCAGTCATCATTTCATATACTCCCGCTTATTATATTTTGCCTGATATTTTATCAGTTAATATCATAATATCTCCAATATTTATTTTCTTATAACACGATAGGTTTTTATAGATACGCGTTGCCATATTCATATGCTATAATTAATGAAATCTCTTGACACGGATGAATCATATGAAGATGACTATACAGGATTTTTTGAAAAAGAAAGAAAAAAAACAAAAGATCACCATGATTACAGCCTATGACTTTCCTTTTGCGCAGATTGCTGATGAGGCAGGGGTGGATGCCATTTTAGTAGGCGATTCTGTTGCCATGGTTGTTCAGGGCATTGAAAACACCCTTCCTGTAACAATGGATGAAATGATATATCACACAAAATTGGTTTCGCGCGCATCGAAAAATGCCATGATCATCAGCGACATGCCGTATCTCTCTTATCAGATAAGCATTGAAGAGGCTGTCAGAAACGCAGGCAGGTTCCTGAAAGAATGCGGTGCTCAGGCTGTGAAGATAGAGGGCGGCGAAGAAGCTGCGGATAAGATATACGCCATGACCAAATCTGAGATTCCAGTGATGGCGCATATTGGCCTTACCCCTCAGGCAATACACAGGATGGGCGGATACAAGGTTCAGGGCAAGACAGAAGATGCGGCTGACAGACTTGTCAGGGATGCGAAGATGCTTGAAGATGCGGGCGCTTTTGCTATTGTGATTGAAGCAGTGCCGTCAAGCCTCGCTCTCAAAATAACAGAGGAATTAACTATACCCACAATAGGCATTGGCGCGGGTCCTGCCTGCGACGGCCAGATTTTGGTCATTCATGATATACTCGGCCTTTTTGAAAGATTTGTTCCAAGATTTGTAAAAAAATACGCGACCCTGAAAACAGACGCGCTAAATGCGATAATTCAATATAAGGATGAAGTGGAAAAAGGCGTATTCCCGGGAAAAGAACACTCGTTTTAAAATTATAGGACGCGCATTAATTCTAAATTAACATCATAGCACTGTCCGTTTAATAAGGAGCATGCCCTTGAAGATCGCAACAGCCATTGAGATGAAGGAAATAGACAGGGCTGCCATTGAGGAGCACGGAATTTCCGCTAATATCCTGATGGAAAGGGCAGGCTTGGCAGTTTCCTTAAAAGTAAAGGACGTGTATTATGGCAAAAAAATAGTTGTTCTCTGCGGAAGCGGGAACAACGGTGGTGACGGGCTTGCAGCAGCACGAAATCTCCATAATTGGGGATTTAAGGTAAATGTATTAATACTCGCGAAAAAAAACTCTCTGAGCCCTGACAGCAATGCGCAGTATCACATGGCAAAAAAAGCAGGCGTTCCCGTTGAATTCCGTGATTCTATAAATGAGAGGGACATTCACGGCGGTGTTGTAGTGGATGCAGTGTTTGGCACTGGTCTGAGCAGGCATGTGAAGGGCGGCATCGCAGCGGCATTTCATTTTATCAATGACTCTGGCGTTCCTGTTATTTCTGTTGACATTCCATCAGGCATTTCATCGGATACAGGCGAAATAATGGGGGAGGCTGTCATGGCTGATTATACCGTGACATTCGGACTTCCCAAGAGAGGTCATTTCCTGCACTCTGGAGCGGAATACACAGGAAAACTCTTTGTTGAAGACATAGGTTTTCCAAATAAACTGCTTTGCTCTGAAAAAATTCCGGTCAGTTTAATACAGAGCAGTACTATAAGAGAATTAATTCCTGAAAGACGCGCCTATTCCCACAAGGGTGATTATGGACATATCTTTTTGGTGGCAGGTTCAAAAGGCAAAACAGGCGCTGCATTGCTTGCTGCAAAGGCATGTCTTAGAAGCGGCGCAGGGCTCGTGACACTCGGTGTCCCTGAATCACTGACTGATATTTTTCAGTGCAGGGTGACTGAAGAAATGACCATGTCATTGCCCGATGACAGCGGCGGTATGCTCGCTGCGGAGGCTCTTGACAGGATTTTAAACTTTGCAAATCAAAAGGCGGATGTTTTAGCAATAGGCCCCGGCATAGGCATATCAGGCAGCACTGAAAAGATAATAAGCGGCATCATACGTCATTCGGCAGTTCCGGTAATCATCGACGCGGATGGAATAAACTCGATAGCAGGTAATATAAATATTCTCAAGAACGCAAGGTCACCCATTATCCTCACCCCTCATCCCGGCGAAATGAAAAGACTTTTATCACAGAAGCCTCGCATTGACATGGAAACAGGAAAGCCGCCTGAATTTTCTCAAAACGACAGGATAACCGCGGCGATGAAGTTTGCTCAGGAAACCGAGACATATTTGGTTTTAAAAGGTGTTCCAACTGTTATTTCAGTTCCTGGAAAAAAGGCATTCATAAATATCACCGGAAATCCCGGCATGGCAACGGCCGGTTCAGGCGATGTTTTAACAGGCATCATAGCGTCTCTGATAGGACAAGGACTGAATCCACTGGAAGCATCCTTGCTCGGTGTCTATATCCACGGAAGCGCGGGCGATATTGCCGCAGCCAAAAAAGGCGCTCATTCACTAATTGCCTCTGATATTACCGAATCCCTGCCAGATGCATTCAAGGAAATAATATATGGAAAATCTGATATTTCCTGAAATATTCAGCTCAAAAATTATGGCATTTTTTACGGGTAAATCACCGGGGGATGACTTGAACAGAATATCCCGCATCGCCTCTGTCAAAAGGGATGATATTTATATGCCTATTCAGAAACATACTGATAAGGTTATTGTCCTCGATTCATTGGAGCCTAAAATAGGAGATGCGGTTGTGACGAACAAAAAGGGGATTTTAATTGGCGTTCAGGTGGCGGACTGCGTCCCGATACTTTTAGTAGACAAAAAAAAATATGCTGTTGGCGCTGTTCACGCGGGATGGAGGGGAACCGCAGAAGGAATATTAAAAAAGACAATAACCAGACTTGCAGACAGATTCTTCTCGTCACCATCTGATATTCTTATAGCGATTGGCCCGAGCATACGTTGGTGCTGCTACGGCGTCGGTTATGAAGTTGTTGAAAATGTACAGAAAACAACTGGCCGAGGCGATTATATCATGAATAAAGGCGAAAAGTATTGCCTTGACCTTGCAACTGCGAACAAATATCAGGCTCTGTCATCAGGCGTGTCATCGGAAAATATATGGATGTCAGACGAATGCACATTCTGTCTTCCTCAGAAATATTACTCGTACAGGTTTGCAAAAGGCCATACCGGAAGACAGTGCGGTTTTATAGGAATAGCACAGTGATTGAAAACTTCAATCACTGCGCACGATAACATTGTCTTATAGTTGCATGAACAGAACAATGGCTGTATTACGCCGCGACATTACATGTTTAAACAGGTTAAACATGTAATGTATAATAGCTAAATATACATTAAAAGGAGAGATTATGCTTAAAGCTAAAGACATAATGACGAGTGATGTGATAACGGTTAATCCAGCCACAACAATTGACGAACTGGCGCGACTGCTCATAGACAATAAAATCAGCGGCGTGCCTGTTTTAGACGACAGCGGTGATTTAATAGGTATTGTTACTGAAAACGACCTTATAAGCCAGAACAAACGGTTGCACATACCGACAATTGTACGGCTTTTTGACGCCTTTATTATGCTCGAAAACCCTGGCAAAATAGAAAAGGAGTTCAGAAAAATGTCCGCGTCAACAGTAAATGATATATGCTCAAAAGATGTGATAACCGTAACCGAAGACACGCTATTGGAAGATATTGCTACCATAATGTCTGAAAAAAATGTGCACTTGCTGCCAGTGGTTGAAGGAAAAAAGATTAAGGGAATAATCGGCAAGATAGACATGATTAAAGGAATAGCAAGATAGCCCGTATCAACAAACTATGCGCCATGTACTGAATATCAACTCCGAATCGCCTTCTGAGACAGAGGATATAGGGCTTAAACTCGGACTGTATTTAAAAAAAACACTTAAAAGCTCTCCTGTATTTCTTTATGGAGACCTCGGAGCAGGCAAGACTACTTTCATTAAGGGATTTGCATCAGCCTTTGGCATCCCTAAAAAGGATATAGGCAGCGCGAGTTTTGTTATAGTGGCTGAATACGATACCATGCCGCCCTTTTATCATATTGATCTTTACAGAATAGAAAAGGAAGAAGACGCTGATTCAATCGGTGTATGGGAATATATAGAGTCAGAGGGAATAGCAGTGATTGAATGGTCTGAAAGGCTGTCATATATCCCCGAAGGCTCTGTTAAGGTGACAATAACCTACAAGGATGAGAATTCGCGGGAAATAATCATTGAAGGAGTTGAATCATTTGACTGACAGTACATTGAACATGCAAAGGATTGGAATAATATGCAAAACCGGCAGGCCCGAACCTGCTGATGTGCTCAAGGAATTCCTGCCCTGGCTCAAAAAGAACGGTTATGAAATCTTTCTGGATGCTGAGACCGCCGAAATTCTGAATATGCAAGGCTACTCAAGGGAGAAAATACCCTCCCTTGTTGACGTAATCATAGTTCTCGGAGGTGACGGAACCATGCTGAGCGTTGCGAGGCTTGTCGGCAGCATTGGGGTGCCTATTCTCGGCGTTAATCTCGGAGGTCTGGGATTTATTACTGAA
Source organism: Nitrospirota bacterium (assembly GCA_037444915.1). Taxonomy (GTDB): domain Bacteria; phylum Nitrospirota; class Thermodesulfovibrionia; order Thermodesulfovibrionales; family Dissulfurispiraceae; genus JBBILM01. The sequence continues at coordinate 15,900 of JBBILM010000027.1, forward strand.
GTCAACAAAGACGAGATATTTGATGCTGTTCAAAAGGTATTATCGGGCAACTGCACAATCGAGGAACGCATAATGCTCTCAGCAAAGGTATTCCGCCAAGGCAGGGAGATAGCTGATTTTTCTGTTTTGAATGATGTTGTTATAAATAAGGGCGCCTTGGCAAGAATCATAGATATGGAAACATATATTAACCATTCTTATGTCGCGACTTTCAGGGCAGACGGCCTCATTATTTCAACTCCAACCGGCTCGACAGCCTACTGTCTTTCCGCGGGCGGCCCAATACTTTATCCAACTCTCAACAGTATCGTTCTCACGCCTATATGCCCTCACACCCTCACAAACAGGCCTCTGGTACTGCCTGATGATGTTGTTTCAGAGGTCATTCTCAGGTCTGACAGTGAGGATGTTTTTTTAACCCTTGACGGTCAGGTAGGATTCTCTCTTAAAAAACATGATTCTGTAGAGGTAAAAAAATGCGGGTTTAAGGCAAAGATACTCATCCCCTGCGAACGGGACTATTTTCAGATATTGAGGACAAAACTGAAGTGGGGCGAGCGATGACCCGGGAGTCAGGAATTGGCAGTCAGGCATTGTCTGAAGATCTAAAGACAATACTTGAGTTCTACAAAGAACTCGGGTTTGAAAGGCTACCGCTTGCTCACAGTTACGAGGATACTAATGAAGAAAATCAATCCTTAAATAAATTAGCAACTGATAACTCGTCAGTCGTTACCCGTCACTCGTTGCCAAATAAAGAGGCTGCTCTTAAAGCACTTCGTGAAGAGATAGGCGACTGCCGCATATGTAAGCTTTCCAGTGGAAGAACACATATTGTTTTCGGTGAAGGCAATGCAGATGCGAGAGTTTTGTTTATTGGAGAGGCCCCGGGCAGGGAAGATGACTTGCAGGCAAGGCCATTTGTAGGAGAGGCTGGCCAGGTTTTGACAAGACTGATAGAGAAAATGGGGTTTCAAAGAGAAGATGTTTATATAGCCAATGTAATTAAATGCAGGCCTCCCATGAATAGGGATCCTCATGAAGATGAGATAGCCTCATGCTTCAAATTCCTTGCCAGGCAGATTGAGATTGTATCACCCGATGTTATTATGTCATTGGGGAAAATATCAGGCCATACCCTTCTTATGGTAAATGCGCCATTAAGCAAATTCTTTATATCAAAAATAAGGGGCAGCTTTTATGACTATAAAGGAATACCTGTTATGCCTACCTTTCATCCTGCGTACCTTCTCAGGAATCCAAAGGATAAATGGCTGACATGGGGAGATGCTCTTGCTGTCCTGAAAAAATTGGGCGTAAAGAGATGAAATGTTTGTGGTCGCCATGGCGGATGGAGTATATACTCTCAGAAAAAGAAAAAGAGTGCCTGTTTTGCGTTAAACCAAAGGAGTCTGCTGACAGGGAAAATCTGATTCTTTACAGGGCTGAACATGCATATGCGATGATGAATAAATACCCTTATAACAACGGCCATATTTTAATTGTTCCCTATCTGCACACGCCGGAGCTTGACGGCCTTGACAACGATTCACTCCTTGCACTTATAAAGTTAACGCAATATTCCATAGACTGCATTAAAAGGGCTTTTAACCCGGAAGGTTTCAATGTCGGCATAAATCTTGGAGAGGTTGCCGGAGCCGGCATAGAAGAACACCTGCACATACACATAGTGCCAAGATGGGCGGGTGATACGAGTTTCATGACGGTTCTCGGAGAGGTCAGGGTTATACCCGAACATATACTGGATACATACGACAGGCTTTATCAGATATTCAATCCAAAGAAATGCGATTAATGCGTAATATAGCAAGCGATCTAACTCTGAATATATGACGTTAAGAAGATGGATAGACAGCGCAAATAATGCCATAGAGGGAATCCTTTACGCGGCAAAAACCCAGAGACATCTTAGATACCATCTTTACGCTGCAGCCGCAGTCCTGCTTTTAAGCTATATAATCGGTGTAACCAGATTTGACTTTCTTATAATCTCTGTTGCCGTTATACTTGTTCTTCTTGCCGAAATGCTGAACACCGCCATTGAATTCGTCGTAGATATAATTTCACCTGAACATAGTGAAAAGGCGAGGCTCGCGAAGGATGTTGGTGCAGGGGCTGTACTAATAACCGCGTTCGGAGCCGTGGTTTTGGGGTACATCATACTTTTCCCTTATTTCGACAGGGCATTCGAGTACGGGATTCAAATTACAAAACATTCAAAAGAGGAAATAGCCCTTATTTCAGCAATACTTGTTCTGATAAGCGTTGTAGTTTTTAAGGCCTACTTCGGCAAGGGGCATCCACTTAGAGGAGGCATGCCAAGCGGACATTCAGCAATAGCATTTTCTGCGTGGATTACGGTTACATACATAACTGAAAATTTCATAGCCTCGCTGTTAAGCCTTATGCTGTCTGTTTTAATTGCTCAGAGCAGGGTGGCAACAAAAGCGCATACGCCGCTTGAGGCAATTATGGGCGCTGTTCTTGGAGCAGGGGTGACGCTGATACTGTTTATAATATTTAGCTGATGAAGCTATACTTTTCCATCTCGCCACACTTCAATGGCAATCTCAGGACACATCTCAGCGCAAATAGAACAGCCTGTGCAATTTTCAGGCCGTTCAACATATGCCGGGAAAAATCCCATACTGTTAAACTTCTTATCTATAACTATTGCACCATTAGGACATGACACAACGCAGTATTTGCATCCCTTGCATAATTCCGCATCAATAACTATCTTTCCTCTTGTCTTTTCTTTGGGAGTTTTACGCATAGCCGTATTGAATAACTTATTTTGCCAGTTCGAGCAGTTCCCTCGCATGTTTAAGAGAGCCGTCAGTTATCTTGCCGCTCAGCATTCTCGCCAGCTCTTCCTGCCTCTCAGTATCCCCTAATTGTTCGATTTTAACCTTTACATAATCTTTAATCATATCCTTTTCTACCTTTAAATGGTTATCTGCAAGCGCTGCTATCTGCGGGAGATGCGTAATGCAAAGAACCTGATAAGTCCTGGCAATGCCCTTCAACCTTTTTCCCACGTGCAGGGCAGTAATGCCTCCAATCCCTGCATCCACCTCATCAAAAATAAGAGTCATCGGTTCTGAATTATAAGGGCCTATCTCTATACATTTAAGCGCGAGCATTATCCGCGACAATTCACCGCCTGATGCAACCTTTATCAATGATTTGGCAGGTTCCCCGGGGTTTGCGCTGAATAAGAATTCCACATCGTCAAAGCCATTGGCTGAAACAGTCTCCCTTTTTTTACAATCCACTTTGAACACTGCCTTTTGAAAACCGAGTTCATGCAGTTCGCCTGAAATCATCTCCTCCATTTTTTTTGCGGCAGTCTCTCTTTTTTTGGACAACCTTTCAGCCATTGCCTTAAGTTCCTTTTCCGTGGCATCGAGTTCTATTTCAAACGACTCCTGCTGCTCATCCATATGCAGAAGGCTCATAAGCTCTTCTTCTGCTTTATCCCTGTATTTCAGCATTTCGTCTATCCCTGCTCCGTATTTTTTCTCAAGCCTTTTTATCTTATCGAGCCTTTCGTCGAGTTCTGTGAGTCTTTGAGGATCAATATCGTATTTATCTTTAAACATGCGCAGGATCAACGATGCATCCTCCAACTGGGGAAGTATTGATTCCACGACATCAAGGAGTTCTTTGGCGCTTGAATCAAAATGCTCCATGTCCCTTACGCGCGACAGCACATGTGACATCCGCTCAAGACACGAGCCCTCTGATTCATAAAGCAGGCTGTAAGCCGTCTCTGAAGACTCTCTAAGCCTGCTAAGATTCAGGAGTATTTTCATCTCCTCTTGGATGGCCTCTCTTTCACCTCTCTTTAAATCAGCAGACTCTATCTCATTTATCTGAAATCTCAGAAATTCAATCCTCTGGCCTCTTTCGCGTATGCGCTCTTTTAAATCGATAACCTTATTTTTCAGACTGACTGTTTCATTATAGACTGCCCCCAATTCAACTGACTCTTCGGTCAAATCTCCAAATCTGTCAAGGAAATAAAGGTGATTCTCTTTTTTTAACAGACCCTGATGCTCATGCTGGCCGTGGATGTCTATAAGGCTTTCTCCTACATTGGTTATGGTCTGAAGGCTTACAGGAGTGTCGTTAATATATGCCCTACCTTTGCCCTGGGAAGATATGTTCCTTCTCACGATAATGCCCTCGCTGCTTTCTATGCCGAGATCGTCAAGCAAGGGATAGTTTGAATTGTCGAAATACACCTCGATGTGGGCTTCCTTGCTTCCGGTCTTTATCATGTCATGGGATGCCTTGCTGCCACGGATAAGGCCGATTGCATCAACTACTATTGATTTTCCAGCGCCTGTTTCTCCTGTAAGAACATTAAAGCCTGCTTCAAAATTCACGGAAAGTTCATCGATTATTGTGAAGTTCTTGATTCTTAATTCTCGCAGCATCTTGCAAAAATCCTATGCTTTTAAAAAATCCCCTTAAAATCCTCTGTTTTCATGGGTCCCAGTACAGTAAGACTCATTTTGCCGT
>JBBILM010000028.1:0-20309 GCA_037444915.1 Nitrospirota bacterium
TATCCCTCGTAATGTTCAATGATTGCATTGTGCTGATCAACATCACAAAGGTGCTGACTCCGCTGACAATAACGAGGGCAATAGCAAAAACCTGGCCCTTCATTCGCCAGATGTCCCTCCATAGTTTGCGATCTATTGTATTCATATAATTACCACTTCAGTTCCGATGGGGCTTTTTTTATGGTGTTGCGGTCAATTTTTGTTATCATGCCATTGCTAAGGTGTATCACCCGGTCAGCCATTCCAGCGATATCAATGTTGTGGGTAATAATTACAGTCGTTGTTTTAAGTTCAATGTTGACGCGCTCAAGCGCATCGAGAACCACTATGCCTGTAGATGAATCCAGAGCGCCCGTAGGTTCGTCACAGAGAAGTATCTCAGGGTTTTTGGCAATCGCCCTCGCAATAGCAACCCGCTGTTGCTCGCCGCCTGAGAGTTGCGACGGGAAATGATCGAGCCTTTCCTTCAGACCGACAATCGAAAGCGCATCTTCGGGTTTCATAGGTCTTTGCGCTATGTCCGTGACAACAGCGACATTCTCCCGGGCAGTCAGGCTTGGAATCAGATTGTAAAACTGAAATACAAAGCCAACGTGAAAACGACGGTATTCCGTGAGTTCACGTTCATCCATACTGGTAAGAGACTTGCCCAGATATGCCACATCTCCGTCAGTCGCTGTATCCAAACCGCCAATGATATTGAGAAGTGTTGATTTGCCGCTGCCTGATGGGCCGAGCATTACGACTAATTCCCCTTTGTAGATGTCCAGGTCAACGCCTCTAAGGGCATCGACATTAACATCACCCATTTTATAAACCTTTGCGAGTCTATTAATTTTAAATACAATATCTTCTGATGCCACGGGTTGACCTGACAATGCCTCTGTTTTGTTAATCTTTTTTAAATTATACATTATATCTTTAATTATCATTAAAGTTACGGCTTTTAATTGCTATTTCAAAAAATATTATCTTTTGTGTATAATTGGGTGCTATTTTTAATAGCGTACTATTTATTTCAAAGAAAAGGGGGTCTCATGAGAAGTTCTCTCGTAACAGCTTTTCTGTGCTTACTCCTTATATTTACCTGTTCAGCAAGTGCAGATGCTTCCAACTGTTCTATCTGCCACAGCGCCATGAAGGGGCAAATTAAGACAGAAAAGGGCTTATTAATTGATTTGAATGTTGACAGTGATAAGTATGCGCAATCAGTGCACAGCAAATTTGATTGTGCTGCCTGTCATAAAGGGTTTGGTCCAAATCCGCACGAAACACCAAAAGGCGGGGATATACCAAGGGATATCGCTGCAATGGCAAACAGGATATCGCATAAAGCAAAAAGCGATCCTATCGCGCTTGCCGCATGCATGGAATGCCATAGCGACGCATACAAGGCATGGGAAAAAAGCGTACACGGCGAAAATATTATCGGCAAAAAACAGACAGATGGCGCGCTTTGCATAGATTGCCACGGCTCGCCTCATTATATTACCAGGAAGGATTCTGCTACATCATCAGTCTATAAGATGAACATTGTCAAAACATGCGGCGAGTGCCACGAAAGAGAGGATATTGTAAAGAAATACAACTTTGGAACCCATATACTTGTGAGATATAATGAAAGCTTCCATGGCAAAAAATACATTCTGGGGCATAAAAACGCGCCTTCCTGCTCTGACTGCCACAGCTACCACGATGTAAAAAAATGGGATGATCCTCAATCGCCAGTTGCATGGGAAAAGAGGACGGAGACCTGCGGCAAATGCCACAAAGGTGCTACTCCTAAGTTCGTGGCTTCAATCACTCACAAACCCATTGGCAAGGATAATCCTGTACCGTATTATTTTGGCAAGCTGCTGACGATACTTTTGGTGTCGGTATTTGCATTTATAACCGGCCATGTAATACTCGATATATTTTCGGAGATCAGAGACAGAATCTTTAGAAAGGGAGGCCATCATGAATAAAGAACTTCCAAAGGAATATCTCCGTTTTAATGTTACTGAGAGGATTCAGCATGTTATTCTCTTTGTCACCTTTTTATTGCTTGCTTTCACTGGCTGGGCTTTAAAATACCCTGAAGTCGAACATTCACAGTGGTGGATAAGGATATGGGGCGGCGCAGAAACCGCAGGATTGATTCACAGGATAGCAGGCATAATCATGCTGATAGATTTTGTCTGGCATGTTATTTATCTTGCTTATATGCTTTCCACAGGCAAGATGAAATTGCGCATGAATACAACAATTATTCCGATACCCAAAGATGTCGTTGATGCTATTAAAAATATCCTGTACTTTGTCGGACTGAGCAAGGAAAAACCTCTCTTCGGCAGGTTCAGCTATATACACAAATTCGACTACTGGGCTGTCTTTTGGGGCATGGGCATAATAGGACTTTCAGGCCTTTTCCTCGCGTTCCCTGTTTGGGCATCTAATTTTTTCCCTTCATGGAGCGTAAACTGGATATGGGAAGTAATGTTCATAATGCACAGCGATGAGGCGCTGCTGGCAATAGTCTTCATCCTGTTCTGGCACTTTTACAATGAGCATCTCAAATGGGGCAAATTCCCTATGAGCATGACATGGATAACCGGAAAGATATCATTAGAAGACATGAAACATGAACATCCGCTTGAGTATAAACTTGAATTCGGCGATAAAGAAGAGGTTCATAAATGAGATGGCTATGGATTATTATCATCAGTTTATTAATGTTTTCATGTGCGCCAAAGGTTGAAAAGGAAAAACCCGAAGCCGTTGCTGAAACTGTGATATCGAGAGAAGATGCCATCGCAAGCCTTCCCTGCTTTGGATGCCATTCATATGCAAGGTTTTCAGGCGAGCCAAAGAAAGGCATATTTTCCCATAAAATACACGTGGACACCGGCTATCACTGCAATCAGTGCCACGACGTAATAGGGCACGAGCAAATGACCATCAACAGGGACATCTGCAATAACTGCCATGGCATCAAATCAATGACCCTGAGCAGGACGGCATTTCCTTCAAACTTCAACCACAAGTCCCATGCCGCGATGCTTAACTGCAAAGAATGTCACCCGGGTTTGTTTTTGATGGCATCAGGGTCTGCATATGTAACAATGAAGGATATTTACAACGGCGCTTACTGCGGAGCCTGTCATAACGGAAAAAAGGCATTTTCATCTTCAGAGTGTTCAAAATGCCACAAGATGACGGAATTTAAAAAAGAACTTGTTTATAAAATAGAAGGGTTCGGCCCTGTTGAGTTCAGCCATAAATTCCATACAATGGCCTTTTCCTGCAATGACTGCCATCCCAAACTCTTTGAAATGAAAAAGACAAAGGGCAAGATGACAATGGATGCGATGTATCAGGGCAAATTATGCGGCGCCTGCCATAACGGAACAATGGCGTCAGCTGCGACTGATTGCGGAAAATGTCATAAATAACGGGATATATCAGCCATTAACATGTTATCACAGCGGTGAAGCAGTTTGATATAACTGCTTCACCGCTCCCCCAAAATGCAGTTATATAGTGAGCTACTGATCCTCTTTGGCAAGCATAGAAAATAATCGTCCGATAATTACTCCGAAAAACCCGCCGATAAATGCGCCGAATGCTCCAATAATGCCAACTACCACTATTATGCCAATGATTACAATAAAATCATCCGGCGAAAAATTTGCATTAAAAAGACGGTTAAGGTCATTGGCTACTGCAACGCCCCATCCTCCTCCAAGGGTCGAACCTAAAAGCAGATCCATGCTCAGCGCCACTGTAATACCTGAAATGCCGCCAATTATTACGCCAATATAAAAGGCCTTTTTCATTACTCTTCGATTCCGTATTTCTTGAGTTTTCTGTAGAGGGTTGCAAGGTCTATTCCCAATGCCTTAGCTGTCTCTTCCTTATTTTTGTTATGTGCGGCGTAAATATTAACGAGGAGGTTTTTTTCATAGTCGCTGAGATAGGTTTTTAATGGAGAAACTCCCTTTTCGTAATCAGCCTTCTTTAATTTGTCAGGCAGATGGTCAGCCGTAATATCATCCGCGTCTCCAAGGACAATAGCTCTCTCTATTACATTGCTCAACTCCCTTACGTTGCCAGGCCACGGATATTCAAGCAATAATGAAAATGCTTCATCATCAATGCCCTTTATATTCTTTTTATGCTGTTCATTGAATTTAATAATAAAATGCTTTGCGAGCATCCCTATGTCATCTTTTCGTTCCCTCAAGGGCGGTATCTTAATCTCAATTACATTCAATCTCCAGTAAAGATCCTCCCTGAATCTGCCGTCTTTTATCCTGTTTTCTATGTCTACATTGGTTGCTGAAATCAGCCTGACGTCAACAATTTTTGGTTTTGTATCTCCAAGTGGATAAACCTCTCCGGTTTCCAGGACTTTCAGGAGCTTTGCCTGAAGATTGAGCGGCATATCGCCTATCTCATCAAGAAACAGTGTTCCGTCATGTGCAAGGGGTATCAGTCCGAGTTTGTCAGTAACAGCCCCTGTAAACGCCCCTTTTTTATAGCCGAACAACTCAGATTCCAGTAATCCTTCAGGGATAGCCGAGCAATTTATTGATATGAAAGGCTTGCCTCTCCGGGGACTGTTGCAATGCACGAGTTCTGCCATAAGCCCTTTGCCTGTTCCGCTTTCCCCTGTTATAAAAATATTGCTTTTGGTTGGTATAACCTTTTCAAGGGTTTCGACAATTCTTATCATAGACTGGGAGTTTGCGACAAAATCCCTGCATGCCATGCGCTGGCTTATCTGCTGCTTGAGAGCAATATTTTCGGTGATTATCTTTTTTTGTTCGAGCACCTTTTGAATCGTAAGTCTTATTTCCTCATTAAGAAAGGGTTTCACAATATAATCCGAAGCTCCTATCTTCATGGCATCAACTGCAGACTCTATGGAGGCAAAAGCTGTCATCATGATTACGGCAGTATCAGGGCTTATTTCCTTTGACTTTGTCAGGACAGTCATGCCATCCACCTTTCCCATCTTAAGGTCGGTGAGCACAACATCAAAGCTTTCTTTTTTTAAAACTTCAATCGCCTCCTCTCCGCTGTTTACCGAGGTGCAGTCATATTCCTCTTTTTTCAGCAGGAATTGAAGCGCCCTGCATATATCAGGCTCATCATCAACTATCAGTATTTTGGCTTTCATTTCAGTTCTTAGATGGTATGGTTATTGTAAAAGTGCTTCCCTTGCCGACTTCGCTCTCAACGCTTAAAGTGCCGTTCATCTTTTTGATTATATCATAACTCACTGCAAGCCCTAATCCGGTGCCTCTTTCCTTGGTAGTGTAAAAGGGGTCGAATATGCGCGTTACATCTTCTTTGGAAATGCCAATCCCTGTATCCTCAAACTGAATTGCCACCTCATTTTCCCTTAATATACTCCTGACTTTAATCTCCCCGCCCTCTGGCAAGGCATCAATAGCATTTAAAATGAGATTCACAAACACCTGAGAGATCTGGTTTCCGTTGCATGAAACCTCTGGCAGGCCGTGCTCAAGTTCTTTTATGATAGCGACGTTTTTCGCCCTTTTATCATACTGCACGAGGTTTATCGCTGTTTCAACAATCTCGTTTATCTGGCATTTCTGAGGTTCTCCTGACGGCATCCTCGAAAACCCGGAAAGTTGTTTCAGTATCTCCGATATCCTGTTTATATGAAAGTAAATAGTTTCGAGGCTTTCCTTTTTAAACTGATCTTCCTCCATTTCCCTCAGAATCTGTACAAACGAGAAAATTGAGGTTAAAGGATTGCCTATTTCATGCGCAATGCCTGCCGCGAGCCTTCCGATGGATGCGAGTTTTTCCGAATGAATGATCTGCTCCTCCATTTTCTTCATCTCAGTCACATCCTGAATAAGCCGTATATAACCGTGTATATCTTCTTTTTCCCCTTTCACAGGAGCAGTGGTAACCTGAAAATATTTATCCTTCTGTCCGAAAAGGTTTGACAATATGGATGTTTCGATATTGTTCACAACATATGTTTCAGATATGGAGCAGTCAGGGCATATATCCTCACATTCTTCTCCTATGACTTCTACGCCAGCCATGTCTTTTATCATCTGGTTAGCCCACTGAACCTTTCCGCTCCTGTCAATCAGCATAATTCCCCCGCCTATTGCGCTCACAATAGAATTAAGCTTTTCCTTTTCGCTTTCGAGTTCAGATGTCCTCTCATTGACCTTGTTTTCGAGCTCTATTGCGTATTTTTCTATCTCCTGCTTTCTCAATGCTATCTCTTCAGCCTTAATCCTCTTTTTGTTGAAAATAATCAATAAAGTCGAAACAACGCTGGTAGTTATAAAAATGGATATTATGAGATACGAATACAGTTTCATGCTCTGTCTCGTGGTATGAGTCACCTCTGAGTACGGGGCTGATACGGCTATTGTCCAGGAAATATTTCCAAGGTCAATATCGGAAAAAGCGATAATCTTGTCTTCCCCTGTAGGAGCTATATACCTGCCATAGTCGCCCGCCTTCCCCTCGATTATCTTTTTTTCGAGATCAAAAGTTAAATGGCATCTGAAACAAGTAGAATCAGTCTTATAAAGATTGCCTCCGACCATTCCCGGCTGGGTTGGATGATAGAGTAGGGTTCCATTTTTGTCAATTATCCACGCGTACCCTCTGCTGCCTGACTTTATATTGCCCACAAAGTGGTTTGCGATGTCAGTTATATTAACTGACAGGAAAACCATCTCCTTCAGCGCTCCCTGCTTATAGACAGGTGACATTATATATATATTATTGGAGCTTTCGGATATAACAGCTTCGGACAAGCCGTCAGATGGTTTAAAAGGCAGAATATCCCGTGACAAAATAGAGTTTAATGGTTTTTTATCACCCTCGAAAAAAATTATATCGCCGTTAATACTGACAACTCCGAGATCTGCCTTTATTATTCCCTTATTTCTGATAATCTCATTATTCAGCCACTCGAAGTTTTTTTTGTCCTTTATATCCATCTTTGCGATCACATTTGATACAGAAAGAACCTCTTCCTTCATGAAATGGATATATGCCTTGATGTTGTCGGCAATTGATCGGGCAAGCAAAAACTGCTGCCTATTGAACTGTTGCGCAATCTCCATTTGAAGAGATTGCTGGAAAAAAATATTGAGCGTAATAAGGGCCGAAATTACAACTACAAGCGTGCCTATTATCAATAAATAGCCTTTCACTTTATTATAATACCAGAAAAAGAAAAATTAGATGAATGATTAACTGGCGCATTCGCATATGAATTCAGAGTACGCATCTACCTGAGCGGAATAAGTTTTGCTTCTGCCTCTGCTATGACAACACGGCTGTCCTTTATCAAAAGGCAGGACTTTGCGGTTATAAGTCTCGAACTCCTTTTAACTATTTCAGCCTCTGCTACTGTCTCATCGTTCACCATCAACGGTCTCTTAAATCTCACGCATATCTCGGCAGTAACAGGACCAATGCCTTCCGCGATAGCAGCCTGTATCATTGCCTCATCGAGGACAGTTGTTATGATTCCGCCGTGAATAATGTCCTTGTAGCCCTGATATATCTTCGAAGGCAGGAACTCGCATGTAATCTTTCCATGGGAGTAATTAAAGGCAAGTTTTAATCCGCTTTGATTTTCTTTTCCGCAAACGAAGCAATGATTATCGTCTTCAAGCCTTAAATTGGTCATCAATCGATCAAGTCATACGGTCAATAACTTATAACCCTGACAAAAAACCCTTTATATTATTTATTCATCATCTCGAGAAACTCTTTATTGTTTTTAGCCCCTTTGAGTTTGCTGAGCAGAAATTCCATGCTTTCGACCGTGCTTAGAGGATTAAGCACTTTTCTTAAAATCCACATCTTGTTTAACACGTCAGAATTGACAAGCAGCTCTTCCTTCCTTGTTCCGGATGAATTAATATCAATGCTCGGGAATATCCTCTTGTCCACGAGCTTTCTGTCAAGATGAACTTCCATATTGCCTGTTCCCTTGAATTCCTCAAAAATAACATCATCCATCCTGCTGCCTGTATCCACAAGGGAAGTCGCGAGTATTGTAAGACTCCCGCCTTCCTCGATGCTTCTTGCAGTGCCGAAAAACCTCTTTGGCTTTTGAAGCGCGTTTGCATCGAGCCCGCCTGACAAAACCTTTCCGCTCGTCGGGGTTATCGTATTGTAAGCCCTTGCGAGCCTTGTGATACTGTCAAGAAGAATAACAACATCCTTTTTTGTCTCGACAAGTCTTTTAGCCCGCTCGATAACCATCTCTGAAACCTGACAATGTCTCTGAGGCGGCTCGTCAAAAGTTGAGCTTATAATTTCCGCTGTGCTCACCTGTCTTTTCCAGTCCGTAACTTCTTCAGGACGCTCATCTATGAGAAGTATTATTAAATGTATTTCTTTATGATTCTTTTTAATGGCCTTTGCTATGGACTGAAGGAGCATTGTCTTACCGGTTCGGGGCGCCGCGACTATAAGACCCCTTTGACCTTTTCCGGTAGGGGTTATCAAATCCATAACCCGCATCGCATAGTCGTTTGTATCGTATTCGAGATTGATTTTTTCCGTTGGGTAATAAGGAGTAAGGTTATCAAACAGCGAGCGGCTGACACTCTCTTCCGTAGATTCATTATTTATCTTTTCAACCTTTAATAGGGCAAAGTAGCGTTCGTTTTCCTTGGGTGGCCTTATCTGGCCGGATACATAGTCTCCTGTGCGCAGCGCAAATCTTCTTATCTGCGAGGGAGATACATATATGTCGTCCGGAGACGGCAGATAACTGTAATCAGGGGATCTCAAAAAACCGAAGCCATCAGGAAGAATCTCCAAAACACCGGCTCCGTAAACTGTCCCTGCCTTTTCTGCCTGCGCCTGCAGAATGGCAAAAATCAACTCCTGTTTTCTCATCCCTGTTGCACCTTCTACGTTAAGCTCCTTTGCGATAAATGCAAGCTTATCAATAGTCTTTTCCTTCAATTCCGAGATTGCAATATAGCTTTCCATGTTTTTACCTCGCTGAACTACCATTAAATTAAAAAATAATAATGAAAACCAAAATTATAGGGATTTCATAATATTGAATTTTACTCTTGTGAATAATACATTTTTTATTGACGCATACCTGATTTAGGCAGGATTATGCTGAATGCCTGAAATTAGAATACAAAATATTTATATCTTTGTCAACATACCGGAGACAGATGTGAAAAGCCGATTCAGAGATAACCTCTTTTCTCCGCGTGGCTCAGAAAGCGAACTATTTTATGATTTTCGCGAGCCCGGACATTTTTTTTAAAATCATATCCGGCAGCGAATCCCTGTTGTCCATGGTCACCTCATGTATTTCCATGTCTTCCCTGTCTTTAATCCCCTGAATAAAGTCATCACCGCCGAAAGTTATAGTGCCTACTACTATATTGCGGGAATCAAGGGCATTGAGAGCCGCGAGCTTAAAAACTTCAGAAAAACACTCCATCTTACCAATCTCATCAAGTATTATGACATTATCGCTAACAGGAGCAATTGACGGCACTGCAATGGTTTCAATATTTTCGATGCTAACCCCGTATCTTCTGATATGAAAATCGGATTTAATGTCCTGATGGGCAAGATAACCTTTTTTGCTGTCAAGGGTTTTCATCAAAAAGCCAACCCTCTTCCCTGACACCCTTTCTTCTTCAGTATAAAATCCATTTGCAGCATGATTCATGCCCGCGATAATTTTCTTAATGACAGTGGTCTTGCCAGATTGAGGAGCGCCAGTCAAAAAAATATTTTTCTTAATATTGCTCATACCCTTATTGTAACGAATGATAAACAGTTTGTTAACCCTAAAAATGCACTTCCATAGTAGCCAGTAAGATGCATTAAAAGTCTTTATTTGCGACACATTTGAACATGAAATACCATAATATACTTCGCGCGGCTTGCTATTGTGAATTAGAGCATTATATAGGCAAAGTTATTTAAGGAGTTTGTGCCACAATGGGTTTTTTAAGCATGCGTCTCTCCATGAACAGTCAATACAGTAATTATCATTCCATGTCTTAAATACGCGCGGAAGTTTGTCCCTGATTCCTTGCCAGTTCAATCTCATGCCAAACTCTGAATGCAATAACTGAAGAGCAAAAGCATCCATCCTTTTAATCTCTGCCTCAGAGTCCGCGTCATATATGCATTTGTCCGCCTTAAAATACGGACATTTCACGCAAACATCATCAGTTCCATCGCAAATCCTTATAAGCTGACCGCTTTCAACCCGTTTAATAATTTCAGAAAGGTTGGCGATAAACCCCGCGTCATAGCCTTCCCCCCTAAAAAAGTGAAGGCATATCAAATGGTGGCCTCTAAGTCTTATCTCTTCAGCCATGTTTCGATCCGGCCTTATGCGCTATATTTTCAATCTCAGAATTCATAGCGTACCTGTACATACATATTGTCGTTTTTTCTCAGTTGTCCGAATTGGCTCCATTTCTCTCCTCCACCAAATATGTTGCCTCCTATTGCTGCCCAAATATAGTCGGAAAAGTTGTATTTAATCTCAGGATTCAGCATATAGTCTCTGTATGACGGGCTGTAAAAAGAAAAAAGAGACAGCTTCAAGGTCTGATGCTTTAATAATTGTGTCAGTCTTATTGTGACGAGTTGATAAAGCCTTTTATCTTTTGGCAACCCTTCTGGATGATTTATTTCGTATTCCGAATAGTTATGCATGTATTCATTATAGTACTGAAGGCCTATGGTAAAATCCTCCCACATTTGTCTCTGATAACCGATGAGGAATCTTGTCTGTGGATTTGGCACTGTGTAATCTTTTCCAGACCTGTCCTGCCTTGAATCATAATATCCTGCTTCGAGGCTTAAAACCCCATCCAGCGCCCTTCCCTGAACACTTGCGCCGTATACTGACAACTCAGGATAGAATAAGGTCAGTTTAGCCGGCATCATCGGGTTATCAGGCATCATCCACGGCTGCCTGAAATAGCCTCGATAGAAATAGAGGGATGCATCAAAGCCTGCAATGTCCCTGTAAATTCTTAGTGCAAACTCCGTGTTTTTTATATTGGTCGCATGGTCTTTTTTTTCTCTATTTGTGACATCAGGCATTGGGTCAAACATATAAAACCTTTTTGAATCAGGATAATCATTGGTCTCAAACATTGGGATTGCAATAAATTCAAATGAGGCAAATGCGGGATAGATTCCAAGCCTTATTCCATCCACGCCTTTTTTTAAATATTCCAGAGGTCTGCCCGAGAAAAATGAGTCATAGTCCTTTGGGAATACATCGTTTATAAAAAGCAGATCGCCAAGCCCCCATGTAATTATCTGCCTGCCGGTTCTTATATCCCAATTCATCGCCGTGTAATCTATATAACCCTCCCTTAATTCCAATTCTCCATTTTTATCAATGTGGTCAAGAAATGCATCGGTTTTTATAAAAACCCTGAATGGTTCTTTTGATGCAACAAGTTTTAATTGCATCCTCTCCTCTGCCCATTTGAAATCGCCTCCGTCAGGATTTGGTCTTGAGCTAAAGGAATAATTCCCCTGAAAAAAGCCGTGAAGCGATATATCGGCTCCAAAGGCAGCCCACGGCAGAAGCGATATCAGCGCAATACAAACCATAATCCAAAAAAAGGGATGCGGATATGTTTCTGAAGTGAAAATCTGAGTTTTGTAAAGAGTTCTTTGCGAAGTGAAGCGTAAAACAGTCGCAAGTGTCCGACACCGAAGGGTGAGTTTTGCGACTGTAGCGTAACGAGCATTTAGAACTGTCAAAACTAAGCTCCTGAACGAAATAGACATATTCTTATCTCCATATCATTCTACCCACTTTTTAGGCGGCTGTTTCAGGAACCTTTCTGAAAAAAGGCTGTTGTCTATGCCAATATTGTAATCTGATTTGACATATGAGACCTCTGTCCTGTGTCCGGTCTGGAGGTTTTTCATTGTCCTCTTTGTGACTGTGGGAAATCCTTTTACATCCTTTATTTCTTCCGCACTGAATACCTTGTAAAGCGCGTCTTTTCTGTCGTAATATTCTTCTTTCAAAGGCAGAAAATTGCCCTTGTCGATCCATGAGAGTTTATAGCTGTAATCAACATCTACTGCCTTTGGAGCACTCTTTATGACATAGCAATCCTTCCCATCAAGCTTTTCTTCCCTCACTGTTGAATGCGTATCATCCTGAATATCCCTTCCTGACACATCCTCGTATGTAAAATCCGAGCCCACAAAGCTTGAGGTCTTGTCCTGAGCGGCAATTCTCCTCACCATGTTTATTGCAGGAACAAAAAGCCACCTGTCATCATCCTTAGCAGGATATTTGTAGACCATGAATGTCATGTCCTTTACATCAGCAGGCTGGAAGAAATAGATAAAGAATTTTTGCTCGCCGCCATCATCGCCGTAGTTTTTCCTCAGCATCGTAAGCTCCCTTATCCGCTCCTGCCCGCCTTTGCTAATCAGTTTCATCATTACGCGAGCCTTAAAATCCTTGCCTTGATACAAAAAGGCCGACTGTGATCTTTTCATCACTTCCTCTGCTGTAAGAGCAAATGCCTGAAAAGGCAAAAGACCCGCCAATAAAACAATCAGAAATCTTATCATTGCACACCTCCAACTATTTAGTTTTAAACAATACCCCCTTAAAACTCACGAACAACGCGGGCAGAAATATTAATGTGGTAACTCCCGCAAAAAAGACCAGCGAACCAAAAAATAATCCTACAGTTACATACGGCGTGAGAGTTGCAAACACCATCGGCAAAAATCCTAATCCCACAACCAGCGCATTTCTGAATATCGCAAGCGCAGGTTCTCCGCCCATCGTCCACTCTATTGCTGATTGTAAATCTCCTGTTTTTTTATACTTGTCCCTGAATCTCTGTATAAAGTGAATTGCGAAGTCAACGCCCAATCCAAGAGCAAGTGTCGAACATACTGCTATGGGCATGTCATATTCCTTACCTCCAAAACCGATTAACCCATAGCTGAAGAGCACCGAAAATCCGAGGGGCAGCATACCTACCACACCCCACCAGAATGAGCGGAACTGTATAACCAGTAAAATGAATATTATCCACCATGATCCTATAGTTGCCTTTAACATGCCCTCTACCATTAATTTCTGCCATATGATATTGAGATATGGAAGCCCGGACCATTCCATCTTTATGCCCTCTGGCAAGGGATTAGACTTCACATAACTTTCCGCATCACTGACAACTGCGGCCATATCCCTGTTATCACCTGATTTAAGCTGAACCAATATATTTGCCTTTTTAAAGGTATAGTCAACAAAGTTGTCGAGCTCATCAGGAGACGAAGACATCTGATAGAGAAAGAGATATTGTCCTATGGTTTCTTTTTCGGTCGGCAATGCATCAAATTGCCTGTCTTCATCGTGCAGCACATAGTTAACACGCTTTACCACATCAGCCACAGATGTGGTTTTACCCACAATGTTATTCGCCTCAAGATGCCCCTGAAGCCCTTCTATATACTTCATCACCTCTGGTTTCTTCATGTCGTCATCTGATTCGCCCTCAATTACAAGATACGAGAGGTATGTCCCTCCAATAAGCTTATTGAGTTCGTTGTCAGCTACCCTTATCGGATGGCCTTCCTTAAACCACTTCACAGGGTTGTCATTAACGGAAAGCGTAGTAACGCCGTATACGGCGACAGCGAAGATAGCTGCTCCGGCAATCGCCACCGCCCTGCTTTTCCGGAAAGAAAACTTTCCGAGCCTGCCGAGCGCTGAACTGCCTTCCTCCTTTAAGGGAATCTGCTTCTTTTCTCTGATAAGCACAAGCGCTGCCGGAATAAAAGTCATTGAAAGAACCCATGCAACCAAGACACCGCCAGCAATAAAAAGACCGAATACCCGTACAGGCGGTATATCTGCAAGCGCAAGCATTGAAAAGCCAACAGCAGTGGTAATGGATGTAAAAAACATTGGTTTTATTAATTCACCAAAGACCTCGAGTATTGCCTTTTTTCTGTCTTTCAAACGCGGCAATTTTTCATAAAAATCGCTTAATATATGAACACTGTCACATATGGCAATCGGCATAAGAAAGACTGGTATCATGGAAGACATTATATGCACAGTAAAGCCAAACCCGATCATTGCTCCCATCGTCCACATTACCGAGAGCATAGCAAGCATCATTGGCGGGATGATGAGTGAAATTTTTCGGAATATAACAAACAAAACAATCATCAAAAGGCCGCCTGCTATTGGCGCGAATACCGCCATCTGCATGAACATCTCGTAACCAAAAGTGTTTTCAGCAATAGGCAGTCCAGCCAGATAGTATTTTTCGGGTCCGTTTTCTTTTTTGTATATCTCCTTTATCTTTTCCCCCACTTCATGGGCAATGTCTTTGCCGTCAATAGGAATATAAATAGCAGCGCCCTTGCTGTCCGATGAAACAAGCCTGTCCTTAAAAAGCGGATTATCAAGGACTTCCTTTTTGAGATTTTCTATGTCCTCCCGTGTTTCAGGTACTTTGGTCATCGGAGGTCTGACATTCAATGTCCCTTCCTCTGCCACAACATTGTTTGTGACTGTAAGGCTTACCACATCATCAGAGATAACGCCTTTGATCTTCAGGACTTCATCAGTAATCCTCTTTATCCTTTCAAGGCTGTCCTTATGAAATATCCCGTCATCCCGCACCATGCCGAGCACTACAAGTTCCTCTATGCCAAAGTCTTTTTTAACCTTTTGGTGAAAGACTCTTACTGGTTCGTTTTCCCTGAGCATATTTTCCGGGTTAGTGTCTATTTTTATTTTTGGGAACTGTATGGCAAAAAGAACGGTAATTATAATTGTAAGCAGCACAACCAGTTTGGGTCTGTTTACAGATAGTTCAACTGCTCTCATGATGAGATTTTTCATTGAAAACCTCCGGTGATTTTTTAAAGAAGTATCGTTAACCTTGCTCTTTTTATATGGTTGCTCCATTCTTAATTTTCCAGAGAAAATATCTTTCAAAAGCCAACTTGAGCCATTTGTAGTGTATGCCTCCCTTAAGCACGGATTTCTGCCTCGGCGGAAGAACAGGCATTGCTTTCATATAAGCAGCGGTGTTTCCCATATCCATAAGACATGCAACAGATAGTTCCTGAAATGATGGAAGCGGTTTATTATTGACTTCCGATGCAATAGCCGCTGCCGCGGTCTTTGCCATGGTTACGGTCATGTGCCCTGTTTTTGGTACACCTGTAGGCACAGGCGTTGTCTCGGGAGACGCAATTGCCATAGCTACTCCAATTGCGTATATATTTTTGTACTTGGTGTGGCGGTAGTATTCGTCAACAGGAATAAAGCCCCTCTGATTTCCCAGTGACGAGACTGCCGGAACTCCCTTAAAAGGAGGAATTATCACCGAAAACTTAAAAGGCAGCTTTGAACCGTCCTTCAGCCTTATTTCATTTGGAACAATTTCATCTATCGCCTGATTTACAATATATTTTATTTCCCTATTTGCAAACTCGTCTTCCATAAATCTCTGCGAGTTTCTGAGCCCTCCTATGCCGAAGTGTCCGGCGTAAGGCTCTGAGGAAAGATACAGGATCGGCACCTTATGCCGTATTTTTCGCTTTCTCAGTTCTGTATCCATTTCAAAGGCAAGCTCGTATGATGGGCCAAAGCAGCTCACTCCCAGAGTTGCGCCGAGTATTATGGGACCCGGTTCTTCGAGAAGCCTTTCCCACGAAAGATGCGTCCTTAAAGCATGGGCAAGGGTTAAAGTACAGTCAGTAAAGCCTTTTTGCGGGCCGAGACCTGGAACATCCTCAAACGAAAGATAAGGGCCTGTCGAGATAATAAGGTAGTCAAATGGCAATTCGCGAAAAGGCGTGTGAACCTTTAGAGACTCCGGCTCTATATGAGTTGCCGGTTCATGGAAAAATTTCACCTTCTTTCTTTCAAGAATCTCCTTCACGCTGAGAGTAATATCTTCCGGTTTTCTCCACCCCATTATCAGCCATGGAAGTGAAGGCAGAAAAACAAACCTGTCATCGTCGCTCAGAAGGGTTATGTCTGCTTTGTCTCCCAATAGTTTCTTTAGTTTAAAAGCCGCTGTCAGTCCTCCAAACGAACTGCCCAGAATAACAATACTTGCCATAGCACCTCCCGATAGCGCGTTAGAGCAGCAGGAAAAAATTTTTATTTCTCAAAAAAACTGCTGTTCCGCTGTTCTTTTAAAACATTCCAAAAACCCTGTCTTCTTTTATCATTAAATCAACAAGCCCTTCATAATCTATTTCTTTGATACCTTTTGCCGCCTTTTCCATGCTTAACCCTCTCATGCGCGCATCTTCATCAAGGACAAACGCCGAACCGCAAAATCCTTCAAGTCTTTCCTCCATTGCAAAATACACCGCATTCTGTATAAGGCAAATATCAGCAGCCATATCGCGTGCGAGTTTCAGCCCCCTTCCGCCTTCTAACGTATCTGGAGCGCTTTTTATAATTACGAGCATTTTACACCTCCATTTTTTATAATATTTGTTCAGCATAACAACAGAGCAGCAGTTTCGAATGCTTTCAGATCCTTGCCCTGTTTATCTGCTGAACTGCTGCTCAAAAAATCATTGTTACATCCGATGCCTTAATAATCTCAGCTATCTCTGAGCCGTTTGCTATAATCACACCTTCTATGAGTTCTCCAGCCTCAAGCTGCTCAATCTTTAAAGATGCCTTCTCTGCATACACATCAACGCCCATATCAATACAGTCCCTGAGCCCTTCCTCCATGCTCAAATATTCTGTATTTGACACATCCTGCCCCTTTCTTGCCGTGTTTACTCCGCCGTCCACGAGTATGAGTTTCACGGCCATATCCTCGGTTACGCCTCCGAGCGCGTGTCGTATTGCTTCAGGCGCATCCACCGTGCCATAAGGCGGTCGTCTCAGAATCAAGCTTATGCTCTCCATAATCCCCCCTATATCCCGAAATTTAAAAAAACAGGCTTTGACTTGATAACATTAAAGAGCCCCTTTAAAGAACTCATCTCCCCTGCTGCTGCATCCTCGCCCGCAAGCCCGCGGGTCTTCATGCATCCTGTTCATATGTCCACCTTAAGCCCCCTGCCCACGAGATCCTCGAGCGCGGATAATGACTGGGGCACCTGACCTTTAACAATTGAAAAAACACCGTCGGATGACGCAATAAGCCTCACCTTCTGCTTTTTTTTAAGGGCTGCGTCAGCAATTTTTAAAATACTGTGGGTGTTCTCAAAACTGTACGGCGTTGTTGAAAGAAAAATCACAATTTCTTTTTGCATTACTCCCTCCTTTTTATGAAATTAAACGCAAATAAGGCCGGATAAGTATTTCAGCGGCTATCACTATCATTGAACGCTATCCAGCCTCTGAAACCGCATTTCTCAATGCCTCCTTTTACCATGGTACTTACCCTTTTTTGTTACAGGACAACAGGCTGGCGCAGGCAATTCCCCTGTATAATCCCTTTTCAATATCTCCAGAACATCCGGTATCATCTTATCTTTCAGAAAATAGCAGCGCAGCCTTCCGTCCATGTAATAATCAATAATTCCATGGGTTCTTAATATGGACAGGTGCTGCGATACATTCGGCTGGCTGATTTCGAGGAATTCCTCAAAGTCGCTTACGCACTTAACACCCTTTGTGAGTTCCTCAAGCAGCTTTATCCTTACCGGATGTGCGATTAATCTAAGCAGTTCAATCCTCTGTCCGAGTGAGCGCATCTCTTGTTTCCTCCTTAAATATTCTTTTATAATTATATAAGAATGTTTGAATATATTGTCAAGCACTTTTAGTGTAAAAAAGGAAGGTGCATCCATATGAGCCATATTGCTTTTTGGGTATATTTTTTGCAAATATTAACTATGCAGGTCTTACTAACATATTGATTTTAATTGATGGTTTGAATTAGTCTAATAAATTAGACCTTAGCGCGTTGCTGAATAGAAAAAGCAACTACTGAGGGCTTATATGGAGAGGTGTCCGAGCGGCTGAAGGAGCACGACTGGAAATCGTGTGTGGGGTTAAACTCACCGAGGGTTCAAATCCCTCCCTCTCCGCCAGAAAACCTTTTAAACAGTTTTAAAAAGGTGTAAACGCTTTTTCTATAGTCAGGGGCTGGCCCTGCGCAGCAGGCAGGTGTGAACCCCGCCAGGTCCGGAAGGAAGCAACGGTAAGCATTTTGTCTGGGTGCCGCAGCAAGCCGGTCCCATAGCCAGTCCCTGAGTATAGAAAAAGCAGCAGATATATCAATGGAGTGTCGGTGTTAAAATGTCATACCTCGTTCTTGCAAGAAAATGGAGACCGCAAACATTTGAAGATTTAACAGGTCAGGAAGCGGTTTCCCGCATTTTTAAAAATGCCATCAGTAACGGCAAGGTTGCCCATGCCTATATCTTTTCAGGGCCAAGAGGCGTTGGCAAAACAACAACAGCAAGGATACTCGCCAAGGCATTAAATTGCGTCAACGGCCCCACTCCGGAACCATGTGGCAAGTGCGCTGCGTGCCTCCCGATTGCTGACGGTTCATCAGTAGATGTATCAGAGATTGACGGCGCCTCTAATACCGGCGTTGACAATATCAGAGATATCAGGGAAAGAGTGAGATATGCGCCATCCGGCAACAGGTTTAAGGTTTATATAATAGATGAAGCCCATATGCTGTCCACATCCGCCTTTAACGCGCTTTTAAAAACCCTTGAAGAACCGCCTCCTCATGTAATATTTGTACTTGCCACTACTGAGCCAAAAAAAATACCTCCAACAGTTCTTTCAAGATGCCAGCATCTGCCGTTCAAAAGGATATCTGGACTCAAGATAAAGGAAAGGCTTAAATTTATCTGCAGCGCGGAAGAAATAAACATCACGGATTCAGCGCTCGAGATGATAGCAAGGGCAGCCGACGGCAGCATGAGAGACTCGCTGACCATTCTTGACCAGATAGCTTCATTTTCAGACAGCATAACCTCGGCAGAGATTAATGACCTGCTCGGCATTGCAGACGCTGAAAAACTTTCCAGACTCGCTTTGGCGGTTATCGAAGGCAACAGGGAAGATATAATCAAGACCATTTCAGAGCTTGCTGATGCGGGCGCAGACCTCAAGACATTTGCCAAGGATATGGTTCAATTCATGAGAAATCTTCTGGTTGCCATGATAGTTGACGACACTGAAGGCATCATTGACCTGAGCGAGGCAGAAACCAGCGCGATAGGCAGCATAAAGGATAAAACCTCAGAAGAACATATGGCGTTGATACTTGCTGAATTGATAAAGGCAGAGCCCGGCATCAGAAGCGCCTTTTATCCAAGGATAGCCCTCGAGATGACTCTCATCAGATTAAGCATGTTGAGCCATTTAACATCTGTGAACAAGGCTTTAAAGACAATCTGCGGAGCACAGCCAAAAATTGAGGTATCACAGGCCAAAACACCTGAAAAAGGATTTGCGGCTCAGAAGAAAGACGTTAAAAGTCCGCATATAGAGACAACAAACACATCTTCAATTGACCCCATTTCCCGGCCGCTCAGTTCTGATTCCATTCCCGAAATATGGAACGCGGTGCTGGAAAAAATTGACGAGACAAACCATCCGCTCTGCTCCAAATTAAAGGAAGGCAAGGTCTCTTTTAGTAATAATGAGATTGTGCTAACCTTCAATGGCGGCCTGTTCATACACGCTGAGTCTGTAAAAGAAAACATGCCTGTCATTAAAAAAATCATACGTGAGTTGGCAGGAAAAGACATTGCCTTAAGAGTGGAAACCGTTAAAGTCAAATCATTAAGCAAAAAGGAATTAAAAGAAAAGGCATTGCAAAATCCTATTATACAGGATGCCATCGAACTATTTGATGCAAGAATAGTAGATGTAATACCTGTAGACAGCAAAGAATAACCCGCAAACTGTTAGTTTTGTCCTAAAAAAAAGTTATGCTATAATTTCTTATGAGGTTATTTTTCAAAACCTTTTTTTTCCTTGTATTCCTTACTCTGTGCGGCCTAACGGCTATTCATATTATTGTGTCTGTTATGCGCATCATCCAGGGGCTTTGACCCGTCTCTAAGTTTCTTAAGTTCTGATTCAACAATCGCCAGCATCTCAATGTCCTCTTTGGTTGCTTTGTACAGCCTCAGTATCGTCCCTCGTATGTCTTACCGTCCTGCCAAAAATTAAGCCATTTTTTTTGTTGGCAAACGCCTTTTTATTTTTAGGCCTTATAATGTGTGGCTTTGTCCCCTCATGCACAAACGGCGCATAGGGGGCGTCTCCGTCGCCTGCTGAGATG
>JBBILM010000029.1:0-19393 GCA_037444915.1 Nitrospirota bacterium
TAATATACCCGGCGGAAGATGCGAGACATGCAAAGGCGAAGGATATCAAAAAATAGAAATGTATTTTTTTGAGAATATATATGTTAAATGCGAGGACTGCAGAGGCCGGAGATATAAGGAAGAAGCGCTCAAAGTTACGTTTAAAGGCAAAAATGTCGGTGATGTGCTTGAAATGACTGTTGACGAAGGATGTGTTTTCTTCTCTGAAGCGCCTGATATAAGTCAGAAATTAAAATTAATGAAGGATATAGGTCTCGGCTATATAAGGCTTGGTCAGCCGGCTACGACGCTTTCAGGGGGAGAGGCTCAGAGGCTTAAGATATGCGCGGAATTGAATATATTACCCAATACCCTGCGCTCCAAAGGAGGTCGGGCTGCTGATAAAGGCTTGCTGTACATCCTCGATGAGCCCACAGTAGGCCTGCATTATAATGATGTCATGATGTTTATGCAAATTATCCGGAGACTTGTTGACACAGGGAATACTGTGTTAATAATTGAACACAGCCTTGATGTAATAGAACAGGCTGACTGGATAATTGACCTGGGACCCGAAGGAGGCGAAGCAGGAGGCGAAATAATATTCGAAGGAACGCCTCATGATTTAATCAATGAGGCAAATTCATATACAGGACAATATCTTAAAAAACACATCCTAAAAGACCCGGAGGCTGTTCAGTAAGAGTTCCGGAACAGGGCATCCGAAGGAAATTTCAACCGTTCAAATATCTCCGTATCATATTCATGCTTTTCATGACATCTTCAGGCGAGCGCGCCTCAATTGTATAAATATAATCAGTTTTACTCAGTTCTGCGAACAGGGTTTTAAAATCAAAATCTCCATCCCCCACCGGAAGATGCTGGTCAGCGCTTTTATCATTGTCATGCAAATGAAGCTCAATTATATACGGCTTAAGACTCTTCAACCACGTGTCCAGCGGCACGGTTGAAAACAAATTACAATGCCCTGTATCAAAGCAAACTCCGAAATTGTCAGACCCTATGCCTTCCATCAGCAACCTTATATTTTCGGGTTCATCTTCAAAGATATTCTCGATGGCTATTTTAACTTCAATTTCCTGCGCCCTCTTGTTTAAGGGGATCCATGTTTCTACGCTTTTTTCGAGCCACAAATCAGTTTTCAAGGCATACTTCCACTTTTCATAGCCGGAATGGAATACTATACATTCAGGCCTTAAGATTTCAGCCACATCCAATATATGATTAAATCTATCCATAGTCGCAGCCCTGACCCTCGAATCCACGGCACCCGGTGACATATCCATAAACGGGGCATGAAACGAGAGGGATGGATTATAGTCTAAAATTTCGCGAAGCTTTAAAATAGAATCATTCGTCAGAAAATCAAGACTTGAAGATTCGAAATAGATCTCGAGATTGAGTTTGTTAAGCGATATAAATTTAATATGCTCCCCTATCTTTTCATAGGGGATGTGGACATGAGGATTAATCCTGTTTTGCAGCAACTGTCTCCTTTTTGGCCTCAGACTTTGGCTCGCTGTTTTTTGATTCACTCTTTGTTTCCGAAGACGCGTTAACAGATGTTTCAGTTCCTGATTTCTGTTCCTTCTTTTTTTCAGGAGAGGCATAGTCTGTTACATACCACCCTGTACCCTTCAGAACAAATGATGTATTGGATATAAGTTTTTTTACCTCTCCACCGCATTCAGGACAAGCCGACAATGGTTTGTCACTGAACTTTTGAATCACTTCATGATTTTTTCCACACTCGATGCATTCATACTCATATAATGGCACAGAAAAAAACCTCCTGCCTGTAAAAAGTTCACGCGTTTGTAAAGATATACGCGATTTTTAAATATAATAGAATGCAGGCCTTATGGTCAAGATTTTGAAATTTAATTGGATTGTATCTATAAAACTTGCGAATGATAAAGGCTTTTATCTGTCCATGCCACTATATAACTGCACTGTTGGGGTAAAGACAGCCTAAGCCCTTTTAGAATAAACAAAGATCCCCTTTCTTGACGGATCAAGGTCGTAATACCTTTTTATCCATTCAATATTTTTCTCTGTAAGCACCATGCCTTTGCTTACGAGCATAAAACCCAATCCTGTTTTGACATCTCTTGAAACAACCATGCCCGGAATCAAACTGGCAGCTTTATTTTGATGTCTTGACAAAAAAAAAGATAATCTTTTAAATTGATATTCAAAAGGCAACCGTTTACCATGGGAAAAATATCTTCCGGGATAAAGGATCTCGATAATCTTATAGATTTTCTGCACATCGGTGACAACGTCGTCTGGGAAATCGACGCGGGCACTTCCTATGATGTATTTATAAAAAGCTTCATTAAAAAATCTTTTCTTGAAAATCAGACAGTAATTTATATCAGTTTCAACAGATCGCCGCAGAGCATTCTGAATAAAATTGAAAAGGATTGCTTAGAGAATGCTGATGCTCAAATCTCATCGTGCTTTACGCTTATAGACTGCTTTACTTCAGGCAAGGGAAAGAATGACAGTACATTTCTCAGATTTTATGACAAACCGCATAATGTAAATGTTATAAAAATCGACAATCCTAAAAGCATCTCTGAATTTACCGAAAGACTCAATTCCATAGAAGACAACCTTCCAACCGGCGCCAGATATGTTTTTGACAGTCTTACAGGCATGCAGGACTTATGGGAGGATGAAAGCTCCACCTATAAATTTTTTACCTATATGTGTCCGAGGCTTTATGACCTCGGAACAGTAGCATACTGGATCCTCGAAAAAGAGGCTCACAGCCAGACTTTTAAGGCAAATCTAAGACATATCACACAGGTTGTGCTCGACCTGTTCAAAAAAAGGGATAAACTGTTCTTTAAGGCATTAAGGCTTGACGGAAGGGCAAAAAGGGACGCGTTTAAGCCCCATTCTTATGAAGTCGAAGATAATAAGATTTTAATAGCGCCGGTCAAAAAAGAGCCTTCATATGACATAGGAAGCAAGATAAAAGATGCCCGCGCAAAACTCGGCATGTCTCAAAAAGAACTCGCTGATAAAATCGGAATGACATCGAGTTTTATTTCCCAGATCGAAAACAATCAAATCAGCCCGTCTCTCAACTCCTTTCTTCAGATAGCCGAGACCCTTAACATAAACCCCTCTATCCTGCTTCAAAAAAACAAAACCCTCGAAAAGTTAAAATGGCTCATCAGAGGCGAATCAGCAAAGACCAATGTTTACGAAAAAAGCGATGAATATTCTGTTTTCAATATTGTAACAGGCGATAAAACATCTGCTTATATTGTGGAGATCAACCCCGGGACACAGGTTAACAAACATTTCCTCAATTATAAGAGGGAAGAGTTCATATATGTGATAAATGGCGAGGTGTCTGTCAAGGTAGATGACATTGAAAAAAATATAGGAACCGGAGATGCGGTTTTTCTTAAAGAATCGATACCGGCTTATTGGAAGAATAAGGGTGAAAGGGAGGCTGAGTTACTGGTTGTATGCACATAAAACGATTTATAAAAGTAGATACTCATAAATTGCGGACTTAAAATCCAAAGCGGATTTTTTTTGTCCTCTGACTACATAAATACTTAATTTTTTGAGTATTTGTTAATTAAAGCTTAACCACCATGAGTGGCTTGAGATTACAGGAGGTGATAATTATAGAAACAAAATAGCCATTAGCCGTTATGACAGTAAAACCGGTAAAAAAATTATTAGGAGGATTTATCAATGAACTTGCAGCAACCAAATGCTAATGAGGCAACCAAAACTTATAATCGCTCAAAAGATGTTTCGCCAGTGAGTGGAATTTGCACCAGATGTATCGATGGATGCAGAGGAAATTGCGAGGTATTTAAGGCAACTTTCAGGGGTAGAGAGGTAATATATCCTGGTCCGTTTGGCAGCGTAACAGCAGGAGGCGATAAAAACTATCCTGTTGACTACTCGCATCTTAACATTCACGGATATGCTTTAGGAGCCAAAGGCCTTCCAAAGGGGCAGAAAGGCAACCCTGACACGGCAACTTTTCCGAATGTCAGCACAGAAACCGAATACGGCTGGACAAAGAAAGTAAAAATGAAGGTTCCAATTTTCACGGGAGCGCTCGGATCAACAGAAATCGCCCGCAAAAACTGGGAACATTTTGCAGTAGGCGCGGCAATTTCCGGCGTCACGATTGTTTGCGGCGAAAATGTATGCGGAATAGACCCGAAACTCGAATTAAACAGTAAAAACAAAGTAGTAAAAGCGCCTGATATGGACCGCAGAATAGATACATACCGCCGCTATCATCAGGGCTATGGAGAAATCCTCGTTCAGATGAACGTTGAAGATACCCGTCTCGGCGTAGCTGAGTACATAATAGACAAACACGGCATCGAGACAATTGAGCTTAAATGGGGGCAGGGAGCTAAATGCATAGGCGGAGAAATCAAGGTCGATTCTCTTGAGCGCGCCATCGAACTGCAGAAACGCGGCTATATTGTAACTCCTGATCCATCCGATCCGGTTGTTCAGGCAGCTTATAAAGACACGGCGATTAAGGAATTTGAGCGCCACAGCCGTCTCGGCTTTATAGATGAAAAGGGATTTTATGATGAGGTCAACAGATTGAGAAAACTCGGCTTTAAGCGCATTACGTTAAAGACCGGAGCTTATGGACTGCGTGAACTCGCAATGGCGATTAAATGGAGTTCAAAAGCCAAGATAGACCTCCTGACGATTGACGGCGCTCCCGGCGGCACAGGCATGAGCCCATGGCGCATGATGGAGGAGTGGGGTATGCCTTCCCTCTACCTGCATGCAGCGGCCCATGAATTCTGCAGAATACTCGACAAAAAAGGTGAACGTGTTCCTGATATTGCCTTTGCAGGCGGGTTCAGCAGTGAAGACGGCGTATTCAAGGTATTAGCGCTTGGCGCTCCATATGCAAAGGCTGTCTGTATGGGACGCGCGCTTATGATCCCGGGCATGGTCGGCAAAAATATCGCCCAATGGATGAAAGACAAGGATCTTCCAAAGACAGTAAGCGAGTTTGGCTCAACTGTGGAAGAGATATTCGTCAATTACGAAGATGTGAAAAATATCGTGGGCAACAAAGAGATCAAAAACATACCACTTGGCGCAATAGGCATATACAGTTATTCGCAGAAGATAAAGGTCGGATTGCAGCAGTTAATGGCAGGCGCTCGCTGCTTTAACGTAAATTCGATTACCAGAAACGAATTGATGTCGCTCACCGAAGAGTGCGCAAAGGTTACCGGCATACCGTATCTCATGGATTCTTACAGAAAAGAGGCTCTTAAGATACTTAACGCCAAATAACCTTTATAGTGTTACAGCAAAACACAATCATCTTCAAGGAATGGCCCCTGATATATTTTTCAGGGACCATTCCTTGATGCATCAGGATTATTAGAGGGAGGCTAAAAATGAGCTACGGCACACCTAATGCAAGTTCGGCAACCGGGACGCGCAACAGGGTTTTGGATAAGGCGCCATACTCGGGAATATGCTCTGCATGCTTTGACGGATGCTCGGGGCTTTGCGAGATCGGCAAATCTTCTTACCGCGGCCGGGAAATAATTTATCCGATGCCCTTTGGAAAAATAACGGCAGGAGCAACAAAGAAATATCCGGTAGATTATTCACATCTCAACATTCAGGGAACATGTGCCGGCGCCTTTGGAATAGAGGCTGATTCAGACAAGGCAGTATTTCCCGCTGTATCCACATGCACCGAACTTGGAAATAAATACAAGGTAAAACTTAACCTTCCTGTATTTACAGGAGCTCTGGGTTCCACAGACATTGCAAAGGACAACTGGGAAGGACTCGCAGCAGGAGCAGCTATATCCGGAATTATGGTTGTGATAGGAGAAAATGTTGTTGGAATGGATCCTGATTCAGAATATAAGAACGGGAGGGTCACGAAATCACCCGAACTAAAAAGAAGGGTAAAGCATTTCATGAACTGGTATTCTGGCAATGGTGCCGTGATTCTTCAGCAGAATGTCGAAGATACAAGGCTTTCATCCGCTGAGTACGCAATTGATAAGCTCGGCGTCGAATGCATAGAGATTAAGTGGGGACAGGGGGCAAAGGACATTGGAGGTGAAGTAAAGATTAAGACACTTGAGCGGGCTGTTGAATTGAAACAGAGGGGATATGTAGTGCTTCCAGATCCAGAAGATGCCACGGTTCAAAAGGCGTTCAGGGAAGAGGAATTCAGGGAGTTTGAAAGGCATTCGAGGCTTGGCATGGCAGACCATGAAGAGTTTATAAAAAAGGTTCTGCACTACCGGAATGCTGGCGCAAAATTTGTATCGTTAAAAACAGGGGCATATAGAATATCAGACCTCGCAAGGGCGATGCGATTTGCCTCTGATGCGGAGATAGACCTTCTTACTGTAGACGGAGCAGGCGGAGGCACGGGAATGAGCCCGTGGAGAATGATGAACGAATGGGGCATTCCTACAATTTATCTGCAATCCCTTGCTTATAAATTTGCATCAAGGCTTAAGGCAAAAGGCAAATATGTGCCTGATATGGCTATAGCAGGTGGCTTTTCCCTCGAAGACCATATATTTAAGGCGCTGGCTCTCGGCTCGCCGTATTTTAAGGCGGTATGCATGGGAAGGTCCCTGATGATCCCTGCATTCATGGGGAAAAACATTCAAAAATGGCTGCGTGAGGATAATCTTCCGTCAGAGATTAAAAAATACGGCGACACGCCGGAGCGCATATTTATAACGTACGAAGAATTAAAGTCAAAGTACGGCAGAGACTTTAACAGGCTGCATATGGGCGCTATTGCAATGTATACTTTCTGTGAAAGACTGAAGCTCGGACTTCGGCAGTTTATGGCAGGAGCAAGAAAATTTGCCATTAATTATATTGACAGAAATGACATTGTTTCATTGACGCGTGAATCTGCCGATGTTACAGGGATTCCTTATATAATGGATTCTGATATGGAAGAGGCAGAGGGTATTCTGTTAGGATAATTGGCAAAATGACCATATTACAATAATTAAAGATAGGGGTAAATATATGAACAAAACTATGCTCGCTATTCTTAAAATACTTGATAAGCAATATAATATCGTCGGTTCCAGGGAAATATCGAGGCAGTTGAAGCTGCACGGCATAGACCTCACCGAGAGGACTGTCAGATACCACTTCAGAATAATGGACGAAAGGGGGTATACAGAGGTCTTCGGCAAAGAGGGCAGGAAAATTACCGACAAAGGGAGGGAGGAACTCAGGCTTGCTCTTGTTTCAGAGCGCGTAGGTTTTGTAATAAGCAAAATAGAAACACTCTCCTATTTAACAAGGCTTAACCTTGATACCTTGAAAGGCGATGCCATACTAAACATATCTTATTTACCTGAAGACAAGTTTAAACACGCCGTAAAAATTCTAAATCAAATCTTCTCATCGCCATATGTAATGAGTGACAGGCTGTTTATCGCGGAAAGCGAACAACAAATCGGCGATGTAATAACACCAAAAGGAATGGTCGGAGTCGGGACTGTATGCAGCGTTACCATCAACGGCATATTTCTGAAGGCCGGCATACCTGTCGCATCCCGTTTTGGGGGTGTGGTTGAAATAAGCGATGGAAAACCAACAAGGTTTACTTCTCTTATAAGCTATGAAGGTTCATCTTTGGACCCCCACGAGATTTTTATTAAGAGTAAAATGACAGATGTTATAGGAGCGGTAAAAAGAAAAAATGGCAGCATACTGGCGAGTTTTAGAGAGATACCGGTAGTGTGTTATGAAGAGGCAAAAATGCTTGCCAAAAAAATGTCGGATGCCGGCATAGATGGAATATTGATCATAGGTGAACCCAATAAGCCTCTTTTGGATATTCCTGTTGGAATAGATAAAGTTGGTATGATTATTGTTGGAGGATTAAACCCCATATCAGCGCTTGAGGAATCCGGCATACATACTGAAAGCGTTGCGATGTCTACCCTTACCGAATATTCAAATATACCGAATTATAAAGATGCTTTACAAATAAGTTAATAGTATTATAGAGTATTATTTATTCAAAAAACTCTATGATAATGCCCTGTAACAATGCTGCAGGGCATTATCAAGGTAAAGGGAGATTAAATGATAGGAATAAAAGACATATTAGCAAAAGCTAAAGCAGACAATGTTATTTTCATAAATCTGCAGTTCACGGATATTTTCGGATGTCTTAAAGAAATAACAGCTCCTATTCAAAGGTTATCGGATATTATGAAATACGGGGCATGGTTTGACGGCTCTTCTATCGAGGGATTTGCAAGAATCCATGAAAGTGACCTTTATCTCAAGCCGGATCCAGCCACTTACGCGGTAATACCATGGCTAAACTCGCCGGAAGGAAATACAGCAAGGCTTATATGCGATATATACAGGCCGGACGGCAGGCCTTTTGAGGGTGATCCAAGGTATATCCTCAAGAACATGATAAATAAGGCAAAGAAGATCGGTTTTGAATATAACGCAGGACCGGAACTTGAATTCTTTTTATTCAGAAACGGGCAGAAGTTAACGCCCATGGACAGCGACGGATATTTTGACCTTGCGACAAATGAATCTCATACCATAATGAGGGATATAACCGCTGCCCTTGAAACCTTTTCGATTGAGGTAGAGGCATCGCATCATGAGGTGGCGCCGGGCCAGTATGAAGTGGATTTCACCTATGGCGACGCCTTGACAACCGCTGACAGGCTGCTTACCTTAAGGGTCACGGTAAAGGCAATAGCACAGAGACATAACTTAAGGGCGTCATTTATGCCTAAGCCCGTAAAAGGATTGGCCGGCTCCGGGATGCACGTACACCAGAGCCTTTTTGATATAAAAAAGAAAAAAAATGGTTTCTATGATTTAAATGATAAATACAAGCTATCAAAAACCGCTTATAGTTTCATTGCCGGTCAACTGCACCACATACATGGAATGATGGCAGTTTTATGCCCGACCGTGAATTCATACAAAAGGCTTGTAACAGGCTTTGAGGCGCCTGTATATATTTCATGGGCGCGAACTAACAGATCATCTCTCATAAGGGTGCCTCACTGGTTTGAGGACAAACCCAACTCAGCAAGGATCGAACTGAGATGTCCTGATCCTGCGTGCAACCCCTATCTGGCATTTGCTGTTATGCTTGCGGCTGGTCTTGACGGAGTCGAAAAGAAACTGCCTTTATCAGAGCCGGTGGAAGAAGA
Source organism: Nitrospirota bacterium (assembly GCA_037444915.1). Lineage (GTDB taxonomy): Bacteria > Nitrospirota > Thermodesulfovibrionia > Thermodesulfovibrionales > Dissulfurispiraceae > JBBILM01. Next base: position 9,228 of record JBBILM010000029.1, read on the forward strand.
CCTTTATAAGTTTGATGAAGCAAAACTTGCTTCCCTGAATATAGAAACCCTTCCATCCTCCCTTAATGAGGCAATAAACGAATTGAAAAACAACACCTTAATGAAGGAAGTATTGGGAGACCATCTCTATAAAAGATATATAGCTATTAAGACAAAAGAGTGGAATGAATTTAAGATGCAGGTTACGGAGTGGGAACTCGAAAAATACCTTGATATTTGATTAACTCGAAAATGAACCACCCTTTAGCAAGCTACAGGGAATTACAAGTTTAATAATTTAACATAGCATGCATAGATACCTTCAAATCCTTTAAATTACATTAAGGATTATATTATGCATAGTTTAAAGTAAAGCTGGAAATTAATGTTGCCGGGGCGTAGCGCAGTCCGGTAGCGCACACGGTTCGGGACCGTGGAGTCGGAGGTTCAAATCCTCTCGCCCCGATAAAATAACGCGAGTTTATTCCCTGTTGGCATAGCGCAGGGAATTTATAATTTTGAGATAAAACACTATGGATTATAAAGATACCCTTAATTTACCGCAAACTGATTTTCCGATGAAGGCTAATCTCGGACAGAAAGAGCCTCAAATGCTGGAATTCTGGAAAAACAGTGAAATTTACAAAAAACTTCAAGAAAAAAATAAGGATGGCCGGAGGTATTTACTCCATGACGGGCCGCCATACGCAAACGGCAATATTCATATCGGCCATGCTCTTAATAAGATTCTCAAAGATATAATTGTTAAATTCAGGTCCATGCAGGGATATTATTCTCCTTTTGTGCCTGGCTGGGATTGTCACGGTCTGCCAATAGAACTGCAGGTCGATAAAAACCTTGGAGAAAAAAAGGATCAAATTGACATTGTCCAGAAAAGAAAGGCTTGCAGGGAATATGCTAACAAATTCGTGGATATACAGAGAGATGAGTTTAAAAGGCTCGGCATATTTGGAGACTGGGAAAAACCGTATCTAACGCTTTCTTACGATTATGAAGCATCGATTGTGCGTGAATTCTTCAGATTTGTAGAAAACGGCTCTGTTTACAAGGGCAAAAAACCTGTGCACTGGTGTCCATCATGCGTTACTGCCCTTGCTGAAGCAGAGGTTGAATACGCTGAAAAAGAATCGCCTTCAGTATTCGTAAGATTTCGGATAATGGATAATGATGTAGATAAGTATTTCCCCGAGTTGTCTAAAAATCAAATATTCATAGTGATATGGACGACAACTCCATGGACACTTCCCGCAAACCTCGCCCTTGCCGTACACCCTGACCTGACGTATGTAGCTGTTAAAGAATCTGATATTGTCCATATTGTGGCAGAGGATAACCTCCAGGGGTTGAAAGAAAAAGGCGTTATAACAGGTGATATTGTTTTTAAAACTGCTGGCAAAAATCTGGAAGGCATAAATGCGAAACATCCTTTTATAGAGAGGGAATCAAAGGTTATTTCAGGCGATTTTGTGACTGTAGGAGAAGGCAGCGGGATAGTGCATATAGCGCCCGGTCATGGTGAGGATGATTATGAAGCAGGGTTAAAATACGGCCTTGACATTTACGCGCCTGTTGACGACAGGGGCAAATTCACCAAGGCATTTCAGGAATTCGAGGGCCAGTTTGTGTTTAAGGCAAATGAAGGCATTATCGAACTGCTTAGGGAAAAAAATAGCTTATTAGGGCTTGAGAAAATCCGGCATTCTTATCCGCACTGCTGGAGATGCAAGAAACCTGTCATATTCAGGGCAACTGCCCAGTGGTTTATATCCATGGCAAAAGGCAATCTCAGGACAAAATGCCTTAAGGAAATAGAGCGGGTGCGCTGGATTCCTTCATGGGGCAGAGAAAGAATACACGGAATGGTTTTAAACAGACCTGACTGGTGCATTTCAAGACAACGTGCATGGGGAGTTCCAATAACGCTTTTCACCTGCGGTGAGTGCGGAGAGTTTATTAAAGATAAAGATATATTTAATAAAATCATAAAGCTCACTGAGGAGCACGGAGCTGACATATGGTTTAAGATTGATGCCAGCGAGTTGCTTAATGAGCGTAAATGCGTTAAATGCGGAAGCGCCTCTTTCAAAAAAGAAACCGATATACTCGATGTATGGTTTGATTCAGGAGTCAGCCATGCCGCTGTTTTAGAGAGGGATGAAAAGCTATCGTGGCCGGCTGAACTGTATCTTGAGGGCAGCGACCAGCACAGGGGATGGTTCCAGAGTTCCCTCCTCGCATCTGTGGGCACAAGAGAAAAGGCGCCTTATAGTACTGTTCTTACGCACGGCTTCACCGTTGACGGACAGGGCAAGAAAATGTCCAAGTCGCTCGGAAACGTAATAGCGCCTCAGGAGATAATAAACGCCAACGGAGCTGAAATCCTCAGATTATGGGTTTCTGCGGAAGATTACCGCGATGATGTCAGGCTCTCAAAGGAAATTATCAGCAGGCTTACCGAGGCGTACAGGAAAATAAGAAATACAGGCAGATTCCTTATCGGAAACATCTACGACTTTGACAGAAGAGATTACAGCAACAACCTTCTCGAGATTGACAGATGGGCGATGAGCAGGCTGCAGTCATTGATAGAAAAGGTGACATCAGCTTACGAAGAGTTTAATTTCCACGAGGCATTCCACTCCATTTACAATTTCTGCATTGTGGATATGAGCTCCTTTTATCTTGATATATTGAAAGACCGCTTATACACTTTCAGGCCGGATTCGACCGAGAGGCGTTCAGCGCAGTGGGTCTTGTACCGGATATTAGTGGATATGACAAAACTTATGGCGCCCGTACTGTCATTTACTTCAGAGGAAATCTGGCAATCCTTGCGAAAGGCAAACTGTTTGCCTGAAAAAGACGCAAGTGTCTTTCTATCCTCATTCCCGAAGCCAAGTTATGAATTCACTGACAAGGAACTCGAAAAAAAATGGGAAAAACTCATATCAATAAGAGGCGAAGCAAACAAGGCATTGGAAATAAAAAGAAAAGACAAGTTCATAGGGAACGCGCTTGAGGCAAGACTCGTTTTTTATCTCAAGGAAGATGAGCTTAACCTCCTTAAGGCTTATGAAGAATTTCTGCCCTATCTTTTTATAGTATCTGGCATTGAATTGCACCCTTTCAGCCGGGATATTTCTGATGCCTATGAAAGCAGCGAAATAAAAGACTTTTTAATAAAAGTAGAGAGGGCTTCCGGCAATAAGTGCGAAAGGTGCTGGAATTGGAGCACATCTGTCAGCGCGTTTGAAGATCATCCCTTAATCTGCAAAAGGTGCTACACTGCTATTAAAGGACAGTTTGCAGGACTCAGAGAGCAGGCTCCGGAATAGTGAAACAGAAACCCATTTTTTATTTTCTCATCGCTCTCTCCATATTCGCTTTGGACCAGATCACGAAATACGCTGTAAAGATCAATATTCATCCTCTTGATATAGTAGAAGTTTTACCTTTTTTCAATATCGTCTATGTCGAAAACATCGGCTCTGCCTTTGGAATGTTTAAGAGCCTCGGCAATATTTTTTTTGTAATTATTGCGCTTTCTGCTGTAATCGTTGTGTCCTATCTTATAGTAAAAGACAGCATGAACAGACTTGGTTTGTCAATGATACTCGGGGGCGCAGCAGGAAATCTTATGGACAGACTGATTTATGGATATGTCATAGATTTTCTGGATATTTACATTGGCAAGTACCACTGGCCTGCCTTCAATATAGCCGACTCTGCCCTGACAGGGGGCATATTCATATTATTTGTAAAAACGATTTTTCAAGACGATAAAAACAAATAGTTTGACTGAACATAATCTCCGTGTTATCCTTTAATTAATGCCAGAGAGAATCATAGAGTCTTTTAATGTTAAACGCATTGATATCCTGAATGAAAAAGGGGATGCAGACGAATCCCTTTTGCCTACTCTTTCCGATGAAGAAATAAAAAAGTTGTATGAATTACTTGTCCTTTCAAGGGTCTTTGACCAGCGCGCGTTAAACCTCCAAAGGGAAGGCAGGCTCGGCGCCTACGCCTCTATTCTTGGACAGGAAGCATCTCAAATCGGAAGCGCTTACGCATTGGAAAAAAATGACTGGGTATTCCCTTCATTCAGGGAAATGGGCGTATATATAACCATGGGATATCCTGTTCACATGCTGTTTCAATACTGGTCTGGCGATGAAAGAGGAATGGAGGTTCCCTATGACGTCAACGCATTTCCTGTTTGTGTGCCTGTTGGAACCCAGATCCCGCATGCTGTCGGCGCTGCAATGGCCGCAAAATACAAGAAAGATAAAATCGCAATTGCATGTTACTTCGGTGATGGAGGCACATCCAAGGGAGACTTTCACGAAGGCCTGAATATAGCAGGCATTTTCAGCCTGCCAGCGGTTTTTATATGCCAGAATAATCACTGGGCAATATCTGTTCCTGTCGAAAAACAGACAGCATCAAGGACATTAGCTCAAAAGGCTTTTTCGTACGGATTCGAAGGAATTCAGGTTGACGGGAACGATGTTTTCGCTGTCTATAAAGCAACCAAAGAAGCCTTGGCTAAGGCAAAAAGAGGTGGCGGACCGACATTTATTGAATGCGTAACTTATAGAATGGGAGACCATACAACAGCAGACGATTCCAGAAGATACAGGCCAAAAGAAGAAATAAATATCTGGAAATCAAAAGATCCTATTTTGAGGTTAAAGCTTTTCATGGAGAAAAAAGGGCTCTGGACAGAACAGTACCAGAAAGAAACAGATGAAAAAACAAGGTTATCAGTTGATAAAGCTGTAAAAGAAGCTGAGGCTGTAACGCATCCGAATGCAAAAGACATGTTCGCGTATGCTTATGAAAATCCGACATTAAGACAGCTAAAACAACTTAATGATTTCTGAGAATAATTAAATCGCAATATTTTTAAACCACAAAATGAAATTACGTTATAAGATTATAGTGGCATGTGCAGATAAAAGGCTTTATCCCGCCACATTATTGAGGTTCATAAATAAACCATATCAAATAATAATATACGCAGATGATTCATTGGATTGTTTCCGTAAATTGCGAATTATAAATGCTTTTATCTGTTCACGTCACTATGTAATAACATCTTCTGAGTTAAAGAGGTTTAAAACATGCCAATAATGAACATGGTCCAGGCAATAAACCTTGCATTGAAACAGGAAATGCAGAGGGATGACAATGTTGTTATCCTTGGAGAGGATGTTGGAAAAGACGGGGGAGTGTTCAGAATTACAGAAGGTTTATACGAACAATTCGGGCATGAACGGATAATCGATACACCTCTGGCAGAATCCGGCATAGTCGGAACAGCTATTGGAATGGCTGTATATGGATTAAAACCAGTGGCAGAAATACAGTTCATGGGTTTTATCTATCCTGCTATCGATCAGATATATTCACACGCTGCACGGATTCGCTCCCGCTCAAGGGGGAGATTTACCTGTCCCTTGGTAATTAGAACCCCATACGGCGCTGGCATAAAGGCTCCTGAACTGCACTCTGAAAGCTCTGAGGCGATTTTCTGCCACATGACGGGTATAAAAGTCATAGTGCCATCTTCCCCCTATAATGCAAAAGGCCTTTTAATCTCTGCCATAAGAGACCCTGATCCCGTAATATTTCTGGAATCTACGCGATTATACCGTCTGATAAAGGAAGAAGTGCCTGAGAATGAATACACGATTCCCATCGGAAAAGCAAATATCGTTCAGGATGGGGAAAAAGTAACTGTTATTGCATGGGGAAGCATGGTTTACAAATGCCTGCAGGCATTAGAAGGTCTTGACGCAGAGATAATAGATTTGCTGACCCTTAATCCATTTGATATCGAAACTGTAATTCAATCCGCGAAAAAAACCGGAAGGGTCGTTATTGTTCATGAAGCGCCCAAAACAGGAGGCTTTGGCGCAGAACTCGCGGCAACTATCGCAGAAGATGCAATTCTGTATCTAAAAGCGCCATTAATCAGGGTAACAGGCTATGACGCGGTAGTGCCCTTTCCAAAGCTTGAGGATTATTATATACCTTCTGCCAATAGGATAAGAAATGCAGTTGAAGAAGTGCTGAAATACTGAAGTGACAGCAAGAACAGCCCCAAAATACCTGCCTTTTATGCTCTGCATCGTTATCGTGCTTTCTGCAGTCTCTTTCAACAGGAATCTAATTTGGCAAAGCAATCTTACCTTATGGAGTGATGTAATCATTAACAGCCCGAACAGGGCGAGACCCTGGTATGGAGTGGGACATTACCATCTGAAAAAGGGCAATATGACAGAAGCTGTATATTACTTGGCAAAAGCCACTGGTTTAGACCCGGCTTATACATCTGCATGGAATGACCTCGGCGTGGCTTTTATTGAAAGCGGAATGCCGGAAAGAGCTATCGGGCCTTTGATGACAGCTACAAGTCTTGATCCATTATATGTTGAAGCATGGAATAATCTCGGGGTTGCACTTATGAACATTCGGCAATATGAAAAAGCCCTGGAGATGTTTCAAGTAGCTGTTAATATGGCTCCATCTTATGAAGTTGCGTTGAACAATATTCGAATAGTCCAAATGAAAATAAACAGGCTTAAAACCAGCGCAGATTAACCCGGATAATGCATTTATATAGCGGCATGAACAGATAAAAGCCTTTATAATTCGCAATTTATAGCAACAATCCAATGAATCAGCCTTGTATTTTTTTATTTGATATGTTTTATTTACGAGCCTCAATAATGTGGCGAGATAAAGCCATTTATCTGCCCATGCCGCCGTCATTGTATGACATAATTGCAGTTTTAGGGTTAATACAGTATTGCCTTATCATTACTTTATAATTGCTGACTTAACCTGTTAATGTAATTAAGAAAAAGCCATGCCTGAGAGTGGGAAGGATTCAGGCTCAGGGTGTTTTCAAACTCTCTTTTAGCCTCATTAAAAAAGCCGTTTTCGAGATATATAATCCCGAGATTGTAGTAAGCCTCGACAAGCGCAGGATTCAATCTGATGACCTTCTGATATTGCCTTATGGCTTTATCTGTCAGGCCCTTTGAATTGTAAGCTATTGCCAGATTATAATTGGCGCTCACAAAATCGGGCTTCAGACTGACGGCAATCTGGTAATGTTCTATTTCTTTATCGAGCATACCCTTAACTCCAAATGCAATGCCCAGATTATAATGCGCCTCTGCAAAATCCGGTTCAAGTGAAATAGCGGTTTGAAACTGTTCCACTGACCTGTCGGTTAAGCCCTCGGTTGCATATGCTGTTCCCAAATAACTATGCCCTCTCGCCTTAAGAGGGGAATTATCCACTACATCTTCCCATAAGGCAACATTATCTTTCCAGATATAGTTCCTTGCAAATGAATTTACTGACAGCATCGCGATAATTATTAAAATAAATACTGTTTTCACTGTTTAGATTTAGGCATATTGGCAAGATTCTGTCTTGCCTGAATATCATAAGGATTTATTTTTATTGCCATTTCGAATTCTCTTCGCGCATCTTCAGTGCGGCCCTGTTCAAGATATATTAAACCTATATTATTATACGCCTCTGTCAGATCAGGTTTCAGCCTGAGCGCCGTCTGGTAATATTTTACGGCTTCATCATGATAATTCAGAGACTTGTAAGCATTGCCGAGATTAAAATAAACGTCGGGAGAATCAGGATTCAAACTTAAGGCCATCTGATATTGCTCTATTGCCTTTTCTGTCAGGCCTCTGGACTTGTAGATAATTCCCAAATTATTATGCGCCATATAATCAGGATTCAGGCGCAATGCTGTCAGATAATACTCTTCCGCATCTTCGGTCATGCCCTGATTATAATAAAGGCCGCCCAACTGGGAATATGCCTCTGCATAATCCGGTTTCAGCTTTACCGCGTTCTGTAAATGACCTATCGCCCTGTCAGTTTGACCTCTGGAACCATAGATAATACCGAGGTTGTAATGAGCTGAAGCAATGCTTTTGACATAGTAAGGCAGGATAGACCCTGTGCCTGCCTGCTCATTGTCTGGCTTTAGCTCAAGTACCATTTCAAATTGCCCAACTGCCTTGTCAGTCAATGATTGCGTCAGATAAGCCATGCCAAGATTAAGATGAGCCAGCGCATAATCAGGTTTCAGCCGTATTGCTGTCTCATAATGCTCTATTGCCTTGTCTACAAAGCCTATAGAATTATAAGCAATTGCGAGATTGTGATGCGCCCTTGGTTTGGCAGGCGTTTTCCTGACAGCATCCTCAAGCAGCAGCAGTTCATCATGCCAGATATTGTTACGCTGATAGGAAAAAATCGCGAAGCCTATAACTATAACTGCTATAAAATTATACATCTTCATTGTCATTCAGCATTCCTAAGTGAATTCACATAGTTAAGAAATTGGCGCGCCTGATTATGTTCTGGATTGATTCTTAGCACTGATTCCAACTCTTTTGCAGCCTTATCAATCTCGCCGGTTCCGATATATTGAACGCCAAGATTAAAATGAGCTTCTGCAAAGTCAGGCCTTTTTGACACGGCTATTTTATAATGTTCAATGGCTTTTTCTTTCAACCCTTTTGCAGCATATGCAGCGCCGAGACTGTTATGAGCATCCGCAAAGCCAGGATTTAACTCTATCGCAACTCGAAAATGATTAATGGCTTCTTCTATTAACCCCTTAGACATATATGCTTGCCCAATATTGTGATGGGCCATAATAAAGTCCGGCTTTGTTTCTAATGCAAGCTTATATCTTTCAATAGCCTCATCAATATGTCCTTTGTCATGATAACCAAGTGCAATATTGTAATGCGATTCAGCAGTGCCGGGACTTAATTTTATCGCAATCTGATAATGCTCTTTAGCCTTTTCCTTCAAGCCCTTTTTGTCATAGACAGCGCCAATATTATTGTGAACGTCAATATAATAGGGATTTATTTGCAAGGCTGTCAGATAATGCTCTATGGCCTTGTCAGTCAAACCCTCAGAGTTATAAGCCGTGCCTAAAATATTGTAAACACGCGCCTTAGCCGGGCTCTTGACAGCAACATCCTGCCATAAAGACATATCGCTCTCCCATATAATATTTCTTTGAAACGCGGAAACAGCAGCAGCAATAATCGTCATAACCAGTAAAAAATTAAGAAAATTCATATTTCTCACTCGTATATTAATTTTTTATCCTCAACAGCCCTTCTCTGCGATTGCGTGATTCCATGTCAGCCGGATTTAGCCTTATTGCCCGTTCGTAATGCTCTATTGCCATATTAAATTGTCCGCTCTTTTCAAAGGCAACTGCGAGATTGAAGTGGGTTTCAGCGCTGTCCTCAAATGTGAGCGCAAAACTATAGGCCTTTATAGCCTCATCATATCTGGCCAAAGCATTATAAACGTTTCCAAGGTTGTTTGATATATGCGGATTTTCCGGGTAAAGATGGAAGGCCTTTAAATAAAATATCTCTGCCATTTGCAGGTCACCATGCTTATGATACGCCCTCGCCAGATTAAAAACAGTACGGAGTTTTGAAGGCGACTGTTCAAACGCATAATTCCAAAGGCTTATTTCATTACGCCAAACACTATTTTGATTTAATGCCAATATCAAAAAAATTGCTGATACTGTAGCGATTATTAATAATTCAAGGATTCGTCTCATTTGGTTTCTGTATCCGCTTTTCTGTCAGGATTAGCATTGTTATGATTAATTTAGTCCTGGAAGAGTCCTTGAAAATCTCGATTGAATATAACATCTTATGTCAGCTGTTTTCAAATTCGGAATATATTCTATTCCCGAAGTAACAATCTTGACACAGCGTAAAAAAACACACCATAAGTGTTTTCACTCAGCCATGGAAACATCAATATATTTCCGGCCAAATTCAATCTCTATCTCCGAGCCGGAAGTCAAATCTTATCGGCAATAAAAAATCTTTAAAATTAAACACTTATCAGACATCTTGAAATATGTCTATTTATAATTAGCAAATGTCATCATATGTTAAATAGCAGACAATGCTTTATAAGTATATCCTTTAGCATGGCATATTACTTGCTAATATCTTTTTTTGGAGAATTAGAAGTATAATTAATAATAATTGATAAAGCTAAACCCTTGGCGACAAGGGGGCAGAAAGCAACAGGTCTTTCAGAAATGCAAATAATTGCAGATATGTAAA
>JBBILM010000030.1:0-19010 GCA_037444915.1 Nitrospirota bacterium
GCTTATGCAATATTAAGGTTTAATGGGGCGCGATAAAATAAATGAGACAAGCGACTGCCATAATAATCAGGCATGCCGGAATGGTTTTTTTATAAATGCCCCACATGTCTGCCTTGAAATACTCTCTTGTAAGCACAAGGCAAAGATGCACCGGCGACAGTAATACGCCCGCGAATCCGGAAGCAAATGCAAATGCTATCTGGTTTAAATGCGCGCCTCCGGCAAGACTTATTATGAGGGGAAATGTGCTGCCTACGAATCCGACTGTTATGCCGGTGAGCAGTCCGCTTATAAACGGCATTATAAACAGAATGGGAAGAAGCGGAATTTCTTTATCAGCCAAATATTTGCTTAAGTAAGCGACCGAACCGGAATTTTCCATTGTGAATTTAAAAAGCATTGTGCCGAATATCAGGACAATTATATCTTTGGTGAAACCATATTTGAATGTCCTTAGTATGTCCTTTGGACCGAATTTGTAAAAAATGAACAATAATAGTATGGTTATTCCGAGCGAATAGTGCAGTTCAATTTGCAGCGCCATTACGAAAACCAGTATCAGAGTAACCGGGAAAAAACTCCATAGCCGGGAATAATTATTGCCGGTTTTTTTTGAATCAGGACTGGATGCCATTTTGAAATTTCCATTAACCGTTCTCATGCTGAACAAGAAACCCGTGATCACAATAAGAACGGCAAATGCCGTATTTATCAGCATCAGACTTCTGAGTTCGATTTTCGATATTGCAGAGGCAAGAAGGATGCCGGGGTATAATGGCAGTATATATTCCCATGGATGCCTGAACCAGTAATTGATGAACCCTTTTTCCTCCTGAGGCATCTTCAGGCCTTTTGTCGATTCATCAACCATAGGCGCTGAAAAATATGCGCCGCCGAGTGAAGGCAAAAGACCGATGAGCATGGGCATGGAAATAATAACAGCCTTTTTCTTTTTTATGAGTTCTTTTGATGATTCCATCATCCTTGTTAAAACCTCTTTTTCTCTTAATACCATTTCGAGTATCCTTATCAGCGTCAGCGCAAAAAAAAGCTTGATTGTAACAGGGTCCATGACAGTTGCCCCTATGGTCAGGAATATCTCGTCAGGCGGCATCATATACAGAATGGCTAATAGACCGGATGCTACAAGCAATACGTATCCGATACCCCACTTTAATCGAAGAAGTATTAGTATAGCTATAAATACGGCGGTTATTTTAAGGACGTCAAGCATTTTTAAATTATAACATTCATTAAACCGGCGGGGATAATGACTGTACAAGATGACAGTTGATATGTCATATTTTGTCTGCTGATATTAAAACAATGTCATCCAGCAGTTTGGATGATATTTTTTTGAGACCTGCCATTGAAAGCCACTGCCTCATTTCAGAAGGCGCGTAGCATCTTCCGCCGACCGTATTTACGAGCATATTTATCGAAAACAGAGCGCTACTGGCAGGATGTGTCCTGTTTTTGTCTATGTAAAACTCCTGAATAACGATTTTGCCTCCGGCATTGAGCGCCTCTTTTGCCTTTTTGATAATCAGCATGCAATTTTCCTCTGAGAAGGCATGAAGTACCTGACTGATAAAGATCAAGTCATAACCCGAGCCTATGTCATCTGTAAAGAAGTCTCCGCCCAATAACTTAATCTGTTTGGCTTTGGTATTTTTTATTATTCCCTTTGCTATTTTTACGGTTTCCGGCAGATCAAAGAGCGTGGCAGAAATGCCCCTTTTTGAGAATTCAATGCAGTAAGTTCCAAGGCCGCCGCCGAGATCAAGGGCTTTTTTTACTCCTTTTAAATCAATTGCTTTAATCACTTTATCTGCCTTTAAGACAGAGATGTTGTGCATGCCTTTGATAAATGCAGCATGGTCTTTTGCCGACCTCGCAGGTTTGCCGGTTTTTATGACAGAGTCAAGATTTGACCAGTTATGCCACAGGGTATTGGCATGAGATATTATATCTCCCTGATAATATGAACTTTTTTTGACTAAAAAGCGGTTGGCTAAGGATGTGTTGCTAAATGATGAGCCGCTTTTTTTTAGGAGACCGATTCCGGTCAGGGCATCAAGCATTATCTCTGTCGCCCTTTTGTCGCATTTGAGGAGCTTTGAAATTTCGGAGGCAGTTTTTTTTGTCTCCAGGTGTTCGAATATCCCCAGTTTATTGGCAGTAAGCAAAACCCTTGAAGGCCAGAAGCCTGTCCATATTTTTCTGAGTTCTTTAAATTCGCTGTTAATCTTTGCATCTGTCATGGATATATTCTCCTGTTATAATTTAGTACATAGTTATTATAGAATATAATGATACGAATCCGTAAACATTGTACGGATTATGACCATAAATAGTAATCAGCCGAAAAATAGAGATGGGACTAAGAGAGCCATTCCTGTCTCTATTTTAGGGAATCATAATAAAGGTTGAGTTATTATTTAAATATTGATATTATTAATGCATATAAACATTTGAGGATAGCCATTTAATAAAGGGATATACCATTAATATCTTGTAACTCCTACGGAAGAGGGGAAAACGCAAGTCTTTTTTTGTGGGTTAATGCAACTGCGGTACGAATGTGATATTTTATGGAAGACCGGGGGAAGTAAGGTCTCCGGTTGTTTAATTAACTTCAAAATCTTTTATTTAAGGAGGCGTTAAAATGAACATTTACGAGGATCTTGGGCACGAAATTGCGAAGGTTGCGTATGAACTTTTTGAAAAAAGCGGACAAATCCATGGCCGTGATCTTGAAAACTGGCTCGAAGCCGAGAGGATTGTAATGGCAAAATATAAAGATACAGGGTTTAAAGAATCCGCGTGTTCACCAGCTACTTCATCAGAGTCAGCAGTAAAAGAAAAGAAAGCCTCCAAGGCTGGGGTAAAAAAAGAGACTCCGAAAAAGACCTCTGTGAAGACATCGGCAAAAACGACCCGGAAGAAAAAAGAATAGAAAAACATGAAAGAGGCCATGCTTTATGAAAAGCTTGGTGATTCTGGCAAAGTCAAATGCCATTTGTGCAGTCATTACTGCAACATTTCACCCGGAAAAAGGGGGATATGCGCTGTAAGGGAAAACAGGGACGGCACTCTTTATTCGCTTGTTTACGGCAAGGTTGTTGCAAAGCATATAGACCCTATCGAAAAAAAACCATTGTTCCATTTTTATCCCGGTTCCAGATCGTACTCCATAGCAACAGTAGGCTGCAATCTCAAATGCCTTTATTGTCAAAATTACGAAATATCCCAATATCCTAAAAAATATCCGGATATACCCGGAACTGATATGACCCCTGAACAGGTTATCCAGGAAGCCGAACTTACGTCATGCGAGAGCATATCCTATACATATACAGAGCCGACTATATTTATGGAATTTGCGTATGATTGCGCGAAACTCGCGCATAAAAAGGGAATAAAAAATGTTTTTGTGAGCAATGGCTTTACATCTCCGGAGGCCGCAAGGCTTATTGCACCCTATCTTGACGCTAATAACATTGATTTGAAGGGAGATGACAATTTTTATAAAACGGTGGCAGGCGCGAGGCTCCAGCCTGTTCTTGATACGATTAAACTTATGAAGGACATGGGTGTCTGGGTGGAAGTTACCACTCTTATTATCCCGGGCTACAATGATTCCGGGGATTTTCTGACATGGGCGGCTGAATTTATAAAATCTGTTGATGCTGCTATTCCGTGGCATGTTACCCAGTTTTATCCGACATATGAATTACTGGACAAACCCCGCACTCCGGTGAGTACTCTGAGGAGGGCAAGGGATATAGGGCTCAAGGCCGGACTGAAATATGTTTACGAGGGGAATGTGCCGGGCGAAGGCGGTGAGAATACATATTGTCCTTCATGCGGCGAATTGTTGATTGAAAGATTTGGTTTTACTCTGACCAACCTCAAAATGAAAGGTTCAAAATGCTCTTCATGCGGCGCAGAAATTGATGGCGTGGGGATGCCATAGTTAGCTGCGCTGATTGCGCTCCAGTCCATATTATGAATATGAAGGTCGCAAAATTATACAGCTTCGACGATATCAGGATTGAGGATGTTTCATTGCCTGAAGTAGGCGCCGACGATGCCATTATCAAAACAGGGGCCTGCGGCATATGCTCTGGAGACGTGATGCCATGGTATATTGAGAAAAAAGCGCCGCTTGTCTTGGGGCATGAGCCTGTAGGCGAGATTATAGAACTCGGTAAAGATATAAACAGCGGTTTTCAAAAGGGAGACAGGGTATTTGTGCATCACCACGCGCCGTGCATGAACTGTAAATACTGCAGACGCGGAGATTATGTCCAGTGTGTGACATGGCGGAATACGGGTATATTCCCCGGAGGCATCTCTGAATATATACTTGTCAAAGGGATAAATATCAGAAATGATTCTCTTGTCCTTCACAAAGACATGAGCTATGAGGATGGCGCTTTTATTGAACCGGTTGCCTGTGTTGTTAAATCATTGAAGCGCTCAATGATAAAAAAAGGCGACGTACTGCTTGTTATCGGACTTGGGGTAATGGGGCAGATTCATGTGATGCTCGCAAAGGAATTCGGCGCTGAAACAGTGATTGGGGCAGACATGATACCTTTCAGATTAAATAAAGCGCTGGACTTTGGAGCGGATCATGTCATAGACATAACAAAGGTGGATCTGATAGAAGAGGTGAATAGACTCACAAAGGGTTTTATGGCCGATGTTGTTATTGTGGGGCCCAACAGCGCCCATGCGATGATGCAGGGTATAAATGCTGTCTCAAACGGCGGAACAATTGTTTTTTTTACGCCTGCAAAGCCTTTTGAGACATTAAACATTGATCCAAACAGACTATATTTTAAAGACATCAGTATCGTGTCGAGCTATTCATGCGGGCCTGATGATACAAGGATGGCAATGAATTACATACAAAAGGGTTTTGTTACAGCAGAAAAACTCGTAACCCACAGGTTTTCAATATACGAAACTGAAACAGCATATAAAATGACGGCTGAGGCTAAGGATTCTTTAAAATGCCTTATAATATTTTAAGGTTGCGATATTTTTTCCTTCCACCTTGAAGGAAAGATGACCTTGAACGTAGTACCCTTGCCAATATCGCTTTCCACTTTTATATCTCCGAGGTGCTCAGACACTATCTGCTTTACCAATGGCAAACCCATACCGAATTTATGGCTTTTTGTGCTGAAAAAAGGATCGAATATCTTATCCACATCATCTTTTGAAATACCCATTCCTGTATCAGATATAACGACAGTAACGCTGCTGTTGTCCCCGAATGTTTCAACCTCTATTTTGCCTCCCTTTGGAGTTGCCTCGACAGCATTTTTTAAAAGATGTGATACGGCTATTCTCATGAGCCTTTTTTCCATGTTTATCTTTAAAGGCGCTTCGGAAATCCTGGCTGACAGTTCCACGCCTTTTTGAGAGGCCTCTTTTTCGACAATGGAAACAATGTCTTCTACAACTTCATTTATATCGTCGTATTTGAACATTGATTCCTTGTTCTTGAGGAACTCATGGAAATCCTTTACTATATTATCGAGTTTTTCGGCTTCCGAAAGTATAGTATTAAGACCTTCCATTGCCTGACTGCTGATTTGCTCCTTTTCCATTATGCGTTTGCATGTCCATGCTATTGTGGTGGCAGGATTCCGGATCCTGTCAGCCACGGTAAGCGCCATCACGTTCATTGTCCTTTCTGACATCAGAGTCTCTATTTCCATGTTCAATTCTTCAAGTATGTGTTTATAATCCGTTTCCATTTTTACGAGTCTGTGGTATTCATAGGCCTTTTCTATTGAATGTATCAACTGTTCGATCTTGTAAGGCTTGATTATAAAGTCAAAGGCGCCCTTTTTTATGGCTTCAACGGCTTTATCAACGTCAGCATAAGCGGTCATTAGGATTACGGGAACTTCAGGAGATAATCTGTGTATTTCTTCAAGAAGTTCTATGCCCGAAACCCCTGGCATTACTATGTCTGTCAGCACAACATCAATCCCGTTATTCGCCAATTTGTCTATCGCATCTTTCGCGTTGTTACAGGGATAAGTTGAATATCCGTATTCATTCAAAAATAAAGAAACTGACACAAGCACATCCGGATCATCGTCAACTACAAGTATTTTGGCGTGATATTTTGATTTCATTTGTCCAGTACCTCCCTTATCTTTCTAAGCAGTTCGTAAGGAGAGACAGGTTTGGACAGGAAGTACAAATCTGTCTGGAGCATACCTTTTTGTTCTACAATATCATCGGCATAGCCGCTCAGGAAAATCGTCTTTATTTGAGGATCGGCCTTTATTATTTCGGAATAGGCCTCCTTGCCTGTCATCTTCGGCATTATCAGATCAAGGAGAAGCAGTTTGATTCTATCCTTGTTTTCAGTGTATAAATTTATCGCCTGCTCTCCGTCAACCGCTTCTATTATAGTATAACCATATTTCTGGAGCACTTCTGTCATCATTTTTCTGACATTTGAGTCGTCTTCAGCAAGCAATATTGTTTCTGAACCGCCTCTTGGAAGCGGCAAGGCATCCTGCTTAGTTACATGCTCATTGTCTGAAGCGACAGGCAGATAAATTTTAAATGTGGTTCCCAGTCCCTGCTCGCTGTAGACATGAATATCTCCGTTGTGCTGTTTTATTATGCCATAGACAATAGAAAGCCCCAGTCCAGTGCCTTTTCCAACTTCCTTGGTAGTATAAAACGGCTCAAATATATTTTCCATTGTTTTCCTGTCCATGCCTATGCCTGTGTCCGATACTGCAATAAGCGCATATATCCCGGGCCTGACATCAAAATGGCCTTTTACGTAATCCTTGCTAAGTCTTATGACGCTCGTCTCTATAGTTAAAATCCCTCCATTGGGCATGGCGTCTCTGGCATTAGTGCACAGGTTCATTAAAACCTGCTCTATCTGTCCGCTGTCAGCCAATACTATTATCTTTTCATCCGGAAGTTTTGTCTTTATCTCTATATCCTCTCCGATAATTCTTAATAAAAGGCCCTCGATCCTCTTTATTGCCTCATTCAGATTTAATGTCCTGAGGTTTATCACCTGTTTTCTGCTGAAGGCGAGGATGCCTTTTGTGAGATTGGCCGCCCTTTCGCATGATGAAAGTATAGGTTCTATGTATGTCCTTAAAGGGTCTCCCTCCTTTATCTTCATCCGGAGAAGATTGGCATAGCCTATTATCGCTGTGATGATGTTATTGAAATCATGGGCAACACCGCCTGCGAACCTTCCTATTACCTCCATTCTCTGCACGCGGAACAGTTGTTCTTCTAACTGTTTTTCTTTTGTCATATCCCGGCTTATATAAACAAATTTATTTATCTCTCCTGCTTCATTTTTGACAGGTATCATCGAAATAAATTCATAATATTCCTTATTATCTTTGGTAATGCCTTTTGTGGTTCCTGACCACATATCGCCGTTGATTACATCTCTGAGCATGCTGTCTTTGGCATCACCCCACAGGATATCGGTAAAGATATTTTTTCCAATTATGTCATCTTTGGAATAGCCTTTTACCTTTTCGAACTGTGGATTGACATAACCAATTATTCCGATGGCATCTGTAATAGACATGGCTTCACCTGACTCATCAATAGCCCTCATGATTAAATGCTCCTGAGATGCGAGCTTTTTCATTACCAATGCCTCGGAAATGATAATAGAGATATTATCAAGAAATTCCATGTCCATTTTTGTCGGCACATAATCTTCCTCGAGGTACAGATTTAAAACTCCCAACAATTTGCCTTCGTACTTTATAGGCATGCAGTAATGGCTGTGCGGAGCTATTCCCTCATATTGTTTAGTGTGTTCCTCGTACTTGGCAAAGATGGTCTTACTGCTTATCGCTCCTTTGCCGCATATGCATTCCCCTTTTAAGAACCTGCCGCAGGATATCTTCTGGGGATCGGTATAATTCTTATCAGCCCTTAACACAAGCGTGTCCGGATCAGCTTCGTCGACAAGATATATGCCGCCCTTGTCTTTAACATTGAGCCATCTGATCGAGAGCACGATGTCGAGTACATTTTTCAGGAATGTATCAACATCCTGCACTTTTTGGGCAGCCTTTAATATCTCTGACATAGCATATTGCAATTCATATCTCTGGGAAAGTGAATGATGCGTTTTTGTAAGTTCATTGATTGTCTCGTGAGTAAAGGTTGATAATCTGCCTATCTCATCATTCCCCTTGTAAACGCTTATATTCTCTATTCTTTTGTCCCTGACAGCCTCGACCTGTGATGTCAGATCAAGTATCGGCCTCAGAAAATAACGGTAAAAACCTGCAAATATCAATAATGCGCCAAGCGCTACTACGGCAAATATTAATGCCTGATAACGGGCTTTTAAAGCCATCTCCCTGTCCATTCTCGGCCTGAAGGATTCTCTGAATTCGATCACTGATTTGTCTATTTTCAGAAGTTCGTTGTATATCTGTTTGAGTTCTGGCGAGGTGAGCATCTTCTCCTCGGACATGCCCTTTATTATGAGTTCAAGGCTTATAAATGAAAGCCTTACATTGGCAAAATTATGAAATTCTGAAGAAGTAAGCACATCCTTTTTCACATGCTTCATAGTTTCCAGTATATCGCTGATTATAATTTCGGCTGCCTCAATATCAGGTTTTTGAACAGTCAACGACTTGTATAAGCGGGATTCCGCGGCAAGAATCTGACCGGATATATAAAGATTTGTTGTTGTCGCGTTATGCAGTTTATTGTAGCTGCTAAACAGACCTATAGAAAAAATAATTGTGCCGATTATTGCCAGAGATATAATAGATGATTTTGCGTTAAGTGTCATTTGTCAGCCTCTGTAATATATCCGTATTTATTAAAAACCTCAGGCGCATTAGCCTTGAAATAGTCATAAAATTTCCTGGCAATGCGGGGATTATTTGATTCCTTCAGAAGGGATAACGTTATATGGTCTTTAGTCTCATATTCCTTTTCAAATGGAACAGACAGAAGACCGTTGCCAGCAGGCGTAAATATCATGACATCCCATTCAATAACCGCATCAGCTTCACCTTTTTTGTATAACTCATGAAAGACCCTTAGGGTGTCATCTGAAGATGATGCGTAAACAGCGACATTTCTTAGTATGTCGGCAGCCTTTGGATGTCTCGCGATAGTCTGACTGGCAAGCCTACCGCTGGCCGCGAGTTTTGGATTTGCCATAACAAACCTGACGCCGTTTTTTGCGAGGTCATTTAATCCCTGGATTGATTCCCACTTTTCAGGAGGCACCAGGATGGCAAGAATATGCCACGCAACAAAGGAACTCTCTTTAACCATGCCTTTATCTATCAGGATATCGATATTTTTTTTGTCTCCTGATAAAAAGACATCAGCATCGCCGAATGTTTCTATATTATGTCTTAAGACAGAGGAGCCTTCAAAGTGAATATTTACAGGTATGCCGGTTTCTTGAGTAAAACTATTTGCTATTTCAGAAGCGGGAACCCTCATGCCTGAGCCGGAAAAAAATACAACATATCTGTTTTCGACTCTTTGATAAAGATAGTACGATGTTCCGAGCACAATCAAGATTAGTATGATATAAGATGTGATGTGTTTCTTTTTTATCATACTGCTGCTCCCTTTAAGAGTGCCTCTAAATACAGGCAAGCATTCAGCCATTCCGGCTTGTACGTAGCGCTTCGATTCTGATTATAGACAGCTTTTGTTAGTTAATAAACAGACTTCTGTTAATGCCTTATTTTGTTCTCTTATCCCTTTTCTTCCTATATTCAATAATATGCCACATTCTGAAGAGTCTTTCAAGTTTATCCTTGTAAGCCATTGCAACAAATACAACAACAAGACCTATTCCCACAAGTATCGAGAACTTTCCGTACTGATGAAGTCTGATATAATTGCCTCCGAGAGTGAGCAATATTGTTCCGAACAGCCTGCCTGTAGCGCTTATGACAAGGAATTCCTTTGTAGTGAGATGACCGAGTCCAAGGATATAACAAAGGTAATCCTTTGGAAATCCGGGTATTAAAAAGAGCAGAAAAACAATAATAGCACCTTTATGGTGGAGCAGGTAGTCAAACCGCTCCAGGGTTTTATTGTTAACAAATTTATCGACAAACGGCCTTCCAAAAGACTTCGAGAGCGCGAAGGCGAAAAATGATCCAATAGTCAATCCTATGGTTGACAATACAATCCCTAAGACAGGCCCGTATAAAAATCCGCCGAGCAGTCCAGTCACTTCTCCTGGAATCGGGGCTGCAACGACCTGAGCTGACTGAATAAGGATGAAGCCCAGAAATGCCAGAGGGCCTAATGAGTCAAGAAATGCGAGTAATCTTTCTTTGTTAAGGAAAAAATGGATTAGACCCGACTCATAAAATATCCATGTTATGCTGCCGATAAGGGATATGAATATTAAAAGCCTAATCCATATGTGATTCTTCCTTGTTTCTTTGGTTTCTATAATTGCTGTCTACCTCGAATCTTCACCTTTTTCAGCCATCTTAAGAAAAGGCTTTAAAGTATCTATGGGAACAGGGAATATAATGGTGGAGTTCTTTTCCGTGGCAATTTCAGTAAGCGTTTGCAGAAATCTCAACTGCAGCGTTGCAGGTTCAGACTGGATGATCTTTGCGGCATCTGCGAGTTTTTGGGCTGCCTGATGCTCTCCCTCGGCATGTATTATCTTTGCCCTTCTTTCCCTTTCCGCCTCTGCCTGCTTTGCGATAGCCCTCAGCATTTCTGAAGGCAGGTCAACGTTTTTAACCTCAACTGCCGTGACTTTCACGCCCCATGGCTCTGTTTGCAGATCAATAACCTTCTGCAGTTCAGCGTTCAGTTCATCCCTTTTTGCGAGCAGGTCATCAAGCTGGCTCTGTCCAAGAATGCTTCTGAGAGTTGTCTGGGCAATTTGTGATGTGGCGTAATAGAAGTCTTCAACCTCTGTAATCGCTTTCACGGGATCCATTGGCCTGAAGTATATGACCGCATTTACTTTAACCGTAATGTTATCCTTTGTGATTATATCCTGTGGAGGAACATCCATTGTTATTGTTCTCAGGCTAACCTTGACCATTTTATCGATTATAGGCCACAGCAGGATAATACCCGGGCCTTTAACGGGTATGACCCGTCCTAATCTGAAAATAACCCCTCTTTCATATTCTTTCAGGATTTTAACTGCGCTCGAAAGAATATAGCCGATAATAATCAAAACAAACAGTAAAGTCATAAAAGTCGGTTCAAACATATACACCTCCGTTTTTTTAGTGTGGCAGTTAATACTGAATCAGCCCGCTGGATAATTTTATATTATACACTATTCATACAGGAACAAGCACGAGTTCATGCGTGAAAAAGATATAGCCCGATGCATTTGCGGAAAAAAGCCTTTGGACAGCTCTCTTGTAAATGTCCATCTGAAAAAAATATTTTTTCGAAAGATCGGGTATCTCCTTAGTCTTAATCGGATATGTCTTATAATCGTATATGACAGCGTTTCCATTTTCGATGATAACCCTGTCTATCCTGCCCCTGTAAATGCTGGTGTCTGTTTCGTAAGTAAAGGGAAGTTCCGCGTAGGAATTCTTCTGCGGCAGGATAATTCTTTTCAGGTGTCCGGATTCATCGAGTCTTTTTACGCCGTCTAAAATAATCTTCCTCATTTTATTAAGATCGCCGTTTAAATGAACCTCGTTCCTGAGTATATGCATTACCTTATTTTCAATGTTGTCCATTGTGATATAAGATTTTGAAATACCCTCAAATGTTTTATGAAAAGCCCGTCCCAGAACAACCCAGTCGTCTCCGTGTTTTTTCCTGATATCTTCTACCTCTTCTGTAACATCGCGCCAGACTGAGGAAGGCTTATAATCCAATGGTTCTATAAATACGGGCAGATAAGATATGTCTTGCCTGCCTGCAGGTGTCACGCGGTCTTTTTTACTGCGAGACACGGGCGTTGAGTTATGAACTGATTCGCCCCTTGGAATCTCAATCTTAAATGGAATGTCGGACGTGGAATTCGCATCCGTTAAATTATAGAAGTCTGCTATGTACGCAAGTTTTCCGGTGGGCTTTTCCTTCAGTATCCCTGACATGCAAAGATAATTCATTGATCGCGTAAGAGCCACATAAAAAAGCCTTTTTTCTTCATCCTGCAGCCGTTCAGAGCGTGACTGAAAGGCTGGCTGGTTCTTTTTTTCGTCAGCGCTATCTGCGTAAGCTATCAATATATCATCCTGATTTTCTGTAACAACAACATTGTCTCTGGATAAATTTTTATTCTCTTCATCAAGACACGGGACAAATACCATCGGGAATTGGAGCCCCTTTGCCGCATGCACAGTCATTATTTTTACTGCATCCATATTTTCGGCATTGACATTTGCCTTTGATTCATCCGAATTTTTTGACGCCCTGATCAACTTCTCTCTTATTTCAAGGCGCGTAAGTCCTGATGCCTCGAAGTCTTCCACAAATTTTATAAACTTCTTTATATTTAAATGGCGCTGTTTTTCGTGAAAGTGCTTCCACGCATTCGTGCTGGTCAAAACTTCTTCAAGCACTCTGGCATAGGATAATTGCTTTGCCATTTCAAGCCATTTTGCAATAGCTATTACGGCATTTCGCAGGATTTCATCACTACGGGAAACCGCAGCAGTCTCAAAAAGGGATGACTGACTTGTTGCGCCGCTATTGTCGATGACATCTCGCGGGGAATTAACGTACAGCGAATTAAGCAGCGCATATAAATAACCGGATGTCAGGTCATTAATCTGTCTGCTGCCGATAATTTTGAGGAGAGTTTCGTATTCTATCGAAAATAGAGGCGATCTCAATATGTTAAAAAGACTGTAGTCATCTTTTTGGTCAATAAGGAAAAAAAGGAGGTCTTTAAGGATTTTTATCTCCGGAGCATCGTAAAAACCGATGCCTTTTACAACAATAAAAGGTATTCCTTCCTTCCTGAATTCATCCTCAAATATCGAAAGATGGGTTCTGTTTCTTAAAAGTACGGCCATGTCTCCATAGGCGCATTTCCTAAAAATATTATTGTCATTGATCGTATATCTGCCCTCTAATTCGTTAATTTTTCGTGAAATAATAGAAGCTTCTGCTCTGCGGTTTTCCTTTGCATTTCCAATACTGTCTGCTAATATCAGCCGGACTTCACCGTCTCCCTGTTTTCTTGCTTCAAAATGCGTATATTCTACTTTGTAATCATCAAACAGGCCTTTTGGCATCAATCTCTCAAACAGATCATTAATGAAGTCCACGATTACAGGGGCGCTCCTGTAATTGTCTCTTGCTTCAATGTAATGGTATTCGCTGCCGAGCCAATCAGAAAGCTTTTTTCGCGCATTTCTGAATATGCTGACATTGGCGCCCCTGAAAGAGTAGATTGATTGCTTGTCATCTCCGACAAGGAATATAGTCGGACGCATGCCCCGTTCCCTCTTTGACCCGATGCCAGAGCGCCACTCTTCTGTCAGCTTGTCTATTATCTTCCACTGAAGGGTGCTGGTATCCTGAAATTCATCCACTAATATGTGGTCGGTATGTTCGTCAAAAGAGTAAAGCACGTTAAGCCATTCAGGGTTTTCTGATATGGCCTCGTAAGCTAAAAGCTCAAGATCGCTGTAGTCAATGAAATGCTTTTCGGCTTTTTTAGACTGGTATCTTTCGAGGCAGTCTGAATATATGGACAGGATTCTCTTAAACTCAGGTTTGCCTGAACCTTTAATGCCGGAGGTTATAACAGACCTTTTTGAGTGTATTTCATTCAGGGTCTTATAAAGCTTTTTCCAGCCCCCTAAGCCGCCATCCTTAATGCTCATATAAAAAGGATATTCACTTGCGTTTAAATCCTGCGGCTGTCTTTTGCATAAGTCTGCCCGGAATCTTTCACTCTCTTTTATAAGACAATCATATATGGATTCGGACCACAGGACATCAGCATTAAAACTGTCCATAACTTCAATAGAAGGGTCCATGTTTAATTCTACGCAAAACCTCTTGAGGAGTTTCAGACAAAATGCATGTATAGTGGATATCCGCATCCTTGGTATCTTTTCCCTGACTTTATCAAAAAGGGCTTCATTTTCTTTTTTGAGGATATTCAATATCCTCTCCTTCATTTCAGCAGCAGCCTTGTTAGTAAAGGTTATCGCGAGTATTCTTTCCACCTCTGAACCGTTTTTGAGCAGTTCGACATACCTGCGCGCAAGCTTCTCGGTTTTTCCCGAACCAGCGGGCGATGAAATCATCACGCTTTTTGATATGTCGAGGTAGTTTTGAGTCATTCTCCTATAATCTTCACAAGCACCCTTTTTTTTCTTCTTCCGTCGAACTCGCCGTAAAAAACCTGCTCCCACGGGCCTAAATCAAGCTTTCCATCGGTAATGGCAACCACAACCTCCCTGCCCATTATCTGCCGCTTCAGATGAGCGTCTGCGTTGTCTTCTCCCACATTATGCCGATATTGAGTTACAGGCTCATGCGGGGCGAGCTTTTCAAGCCACACCTCAAAATCGTGGTGGAGTCCTGATTCATCATCATTGATGAAAACAGATGCGGTAATGTGCATGGCATTAACAAGCACAAGTCCTTCTTTAATGCCGCTTTCCCTGAGGCATTCATTCACCTGCGGAGTGATGTTTATAAATGCCCTTCTGGCCGGCACATTGAACCATAACTCTTTGCGGCAGCTCTTCATTGCTGCGCGCCTTTCAACTGCGTAAGCCTCTCCTTTGCCTTTTTCGCGTAATCACTGTCAGGATGTTTCTTCACGATTTCCTCATACAATTCGATAGCGTGCTCCTTGTTGTTTTGCAATTCTTCAAATTTTGCTGTTTCAAAAAGCTCTCCGGCATTGTTGCCTGCGCAACCTGCCAATACTAAACCCATTGCCAATACTAAAAGTGTTTTTTTCATCAAATCCTCCCTTCCTGCCTCAGATTTTCAATAATTGCCTTGATTTTAGGCAATGCCTCTGTTGCTGCCTTTTCTCCGTCAAGTATTGCCTCGTGTCTCTTCGAAAAATCACCCGATGCTATGTAGCCCACCTTTGGTTTTATCAGGACGTCAGCCTTTGACACCTGATTATTCGCAATCTCTGAATACATGATGTTTATTGATTTCAGAATGGTATCTATTGTGCCTTCAGGCGACTTGGTGTCTATATCTGCCGTAACATCAACCGCAATCACAATATCGGCTCCCAGCCGCTTCGCTGCATCGACTGCCACCGGACTGACAACACCGCCATCCACGTACATTTTCCCGCCTATTTTAACCGGCCTGAAAATACCCGGGATTGAACAGCTTGCCCTCACTGCAGAACCGGTATTGCCCTGACCAAAGACTATTTCCTGACCGCTTTGTATATCAGTGGCAACCGCGTAAAAGGGAATCCTCAATTTTTCGATAGTTGTATTTTTCAATGTTTTGTTCACATATTCCTCGAGTTTTTCCCCTTTTATAAAACCATTGTCAGGAATAGTCAAATCTATTATGTCCCCTTTTTCTATTGACATAGCCATTTTTTGAAGCTGGAAACCATTGTAGCCGTATGCGTAAAAGCTCCCGACAAAGCTTCCAGCGCTTGTCCCGATTATCATATGAAGCGGAATGTTGTTTGATTCCAGAACCTTTAAAACACCGATATGCGCAAATCCTTTTGATGCACCTGCGCCGAGCACAAGCGCAATTTTAGCCGGCTGCGCCTGAGGCTGCAATGTTTCTTTCGGCGCGCAGGAAAGCAACGCAAGGATGCAAATAAATGATATTATCAAAACCTGTTTTTTCATGTTTCTGTTCTCCTTCAAAGTCTTATTGGTGTATATACGGACAAAGCGCGTATTCGTGGCAGTTCCTGCAATTATAGTCATTTAAGGGCGCTGCCTTGAAATTGCCTTTTCTTATGTTATTCACAGCATCTTCAAAAAACTTCAGTGATGCAATGATATAATCATTAATGCCATTTTTCCCGCTGGTCTTTGCCCTTTTGGGCGGGCACCATTTTATCGTCATGTCTTTTAATGAATAGATGCCTACACGGTTCACTTTGTAACCAGCGCTGTGCAGTATGGCAGCATAAAGAAATAACTGCAGGTTTTCATTGCCTTCAAGAACCTGTTTGCAGTTGAGGCCTGCCGAGCCTGTCTTATAATCTATAACCTGAACATAATCCCCTACCCGGTCGAGCCTGTCTATTTTGCCTCTCAATCGCATTCCTTTTAAAGGTTCGCCTGAGATAGTCTTTTCTGTGTCAGTGGAAATATAATCATTCTGTCTTAGTGTCATCTCATTATCATAAATATCAGGCAGCATCTCAATAAACGTATCACTGATAAGCCTTTTCCAGAAGAAATCCGTATTTTTTTCATTCAATATTTCTTCTATTATTCCATAGGCCTTATTGCTGAGTTCCTGAATATCTGTTAGTGGTTCTTTTATTAGCCGCTCCATTATTTTGTGGGCGATTTTCCCAACGTCAGATGCCTCAAGTTCGAATTCGCGTATATTTAACGGCTTTAGCCTTAACGCGCCTTCGATAAAAAACTTTCTCGGGCAAAACCTGTAGGCGTCTACATCAGTCACGCTTGTTACAGCGTTGCCGTTGAATTTGCCGACTGCAGGGCCTGACAGGATTTCAGGATGAATTTTTATTTCTGAAATGAGCGAAGAAAACGGGATTTCAGAGCCTCTTGTAAGATATTCTTCTTTGGAGTAAATGCCGGGAATGTCCATGTTTAACTCACATCCGGAATAAAGAAAGGGTGACGGAAGGGACATATCCCCGTTGTCTGTCAATGGATAAGAGAGATTAATGTTTTTGGCTGAATTTACCATTCTTAAGAAATTAAATTGCTGCGTGGAAATAAATTTGTCCAGATTTAAAAAACCGAGCCTCCTTCTAACGCTTTCCGGCAATAAATAATCCATACCCGGTCTTTCGGGCAAGTTGCTGTCTGTCAGGCCTCCTGCATAAATATATTCGGCAGTCAACCCCTGCATATCCGACAAATCCATTATTTTTACTCCGTATGACTCTGATTCAATACCAGAACTGCCGAGTATATGCCTGACAACATCGATAAATTCAGAAAGGGTGATATTTCCGGCAAACAATGACCCTAAAAACGACATATGCTCAAATAAGTATTGCTTTGCATCCTGATACTGGCCCGGATATGCATTTTTGGGCATTAAAAAACCAAGTTCATCCGATAGCTTTTGCAATAAGGCAGCATACTCTTTGAAAGTCGCACCGGTTTTTATATCTTCGAGAGGCTGCATTTGTTTAAATACCCATTCCATGCCGCTTTTAATTGTCTTTAAGTCTTCCGGGGGATTAAGGCTTATATCAGCAAATCCATTGCTTGAGGATTCTAACCAAGCCTTTTTACCAGAAATGATGCCTGACTGAATAGAAATAAACGGCATCCATTTTTTTAATTCATCAGGAATTTTGCCGAAATATTGTGATGAGAGCAACTGGGAAAATCTTATTTTCGGGTAGTCCTCAGATACGCTTATAAGCATAGAGACAAGGTCAATAAAAGGACGGGTTCTGGATAATGGTTGTTTCGCGGAAATATCATATGGTATGCCGTAGCGGCTGAAAATCCTTTCCACCATAGCAGAATAAACGCCAAGCATAGGGAGCGCGACGATTATTTCCTCCAGCTTTTTAAATTTCCCGGAAACGAATAGCGACTTGATATTTCTGGCTATTCCTTCTATTTCTTCTTCGATGCCAGCGTAGGTTTGATAGGTAAATAGAGGGACAGGTCTGTTGTTGATGACTTCGTTCAGGTAAATCTCAGCAGGGTTGAAATTTGTCTTGATAAAAGAAATGTATTCCTTTGTTAATTCTTTAAAATCAACGCAATGAGGCACTGATATTAGAGTATTTTTTGAATTGAGGATGAGTCCTTTTAAGACATTTTTTTCGGCAGCACCGGGGTCGTGAAACCCGTCTAAAATCAGTGATTCAAAGGACGGCCCTGCCTGAGACATCAGACGATTTGCTGTTTGAATAACAACGTCTTCTTCGTCAATCAGCATATTTCTGTCCAGAAATAATTGGTAGTCTCCGAATATCTTTAAGCAATCGCTCACATTCGACCATATATATTCCGGTATATTAAGTTCAGAAAATATATCATTGAAATAATTGCTTATGGATTCAATATCTTTGTTAGGGTATGTTTGTTTTACGCTCTTTATGAAATCCGCGATTAATGAACAAAAACCGAGGCCTTTTCCGGAAATCCTCGAAAGTATGACAGGAATAAGATCCTTTTGAACGATCCTTTTTTCTCCTGTGAAGGAATAGATTTTTTTACAATGCATTTTTATAGTTGCGAATTCCGGAGGAATATAACAGTTTAAAGATCTGCCGACGCTGAAGTCGTGGAGTTTTTTTTGGGCTTCCCTTATCTTGATTGATGAAGGAGCTAAATAAAGCGTTCCCGAATAGTCGGCATCGTTTCTGTCTTTAAACGCCTCTTTAATCAGGAATTCAGTGGAATCTCTACAGCCTAACGGAGTGTAAATTAATCTTATCATGAAAATTATTTTTTTGACCGTATGATCTTAATTATTAAGATGGCTAATGCTTGACCCTTGCAAGGAAGTTGCGCGCAGTGCTGGCGGAACTTCACAATTGAATTATATTGAGTTGTTAGAGCATAATGCAACCAGCGGAAGCCAACCTGTGAAATCAAATTAGCAATTGCTGCATTTCTTTTATTATTGCAAATGGATTAGCTATGACCATAATCCGCAGCCAAATTTTTTGATATGAATGGCAGATGTTCTGAAAAGCCTTTAGTAGCGATGCCTTAGAGCCGAATACTCCTGCTGTTTAAGGGCAACTTCAGCATCACCTTTTGCATTCAGCGGATAAACAGGCATCTAATAAACTTTGGTTCTTTCTCATATTGAGTGGGTAATTCCCTTTAGAAAAGGGGGATGATTAC
>JBBILM010000031.1:0-18761 GCA_037444915.1 Nitrospirota bacterium
TGATTAAATCCCCCTTCCTCGACAGAAGGGGGATTTGGATGCAAAAAAATCAAGCCGGTTGTTTTTCCATCTTTTTATTCACGTAAAACTGCTGCGCAATGCTTAACACATTATTCACGAGCCAGTACAGTACCAGACCAGAGGGAAACGTCAGGAACAGGAAGGTGAAGACTACAGGCATCAGCATCATTATCTTCTGCTGCATCGGCTCCATTGTTGAAGGCGTCATTTTCTGCTGTATTACCATGGTTAGTCCCATAACTATCGGAAGAATGTAATAAGGGTCTTTTATTGAAAGGTCATGAATCCACAGCACAAAAGGCGCTCCCCGCAATTCTATGGCTATAAGAAGAACTTTATAAAGCGCAAAAAATACGGGTATCTGAAGCAGCATCGGAAGACAGCCACCCATCGGATTGACCTTATTTTTTTTATATAGTTCCATAAGCTCTTTTTGCATCTTCTGAGGGTCTTTTTTATATTTTTCTTTTATTTCAGCCATTTTGGGCTGTATGTCCTGCAGTTTTTTCATTGATTTCTGCCCCTTGTTGATGAGCGGTATAAAGGGGATTCTCACGAGAATAGTGAGGAATATAATAGCAACTCCGTAATTTTGAAAGGCGCTGTAAAACAACTTAAGTATCCAGAATAAAGGAACAGCCAAAAACGAAAAAAAGCCGAAGTCAACGATATACTCAAGGCCAACGCCGAATTTTTGCAACGTATCGTATTCCTTTGGTCCGGCGTATACAAGATAATTATTGACGCCCGCAGGCATTCTCAGGGCAATTAAAGCATCGCCATTGCTTCTCCACACCTTTGCTTCTTCCAATCTGGACTTAGGAACAATGGCCGCAAAGAAATATTTGTCTTCCTGTGAAATCCATTTAACGCCGTCAGTGAAACTTTTGGGTGCGTCAAGGCCCTTTGCGACAAACTCCATTCGGTCAGCATCCCTTAAAATCACAGGACCGTAATGCACGGTATCATCTTTCTCATAAATACCCATGTCACGGCCGATTGTCATCCAGTATGAATTGAGGCCTCTGATTTCCTGCTTTAATTCAAAGCTGTAATCAGTATTGTTAAAGATATAAGTCCTTCTTATAAAAAAATCTCCCTGAGCGTATTCAAAGGTCAGAGAGCCTGTCGGTTGGGCTGGGCTTAGATTTAAGTCAGTACCGCTGATGTGGAAATATACCTTGCCGAACTGAAACGAGTCATCCATTCCAAGAGATAAAGGGGGTAAAATGTCATCTCCCTTTAGAATTATGCGCCTGTTCTCCCGATCTGTATATTTCTTGATCTCTGTGCTTTTTAATGTGCCTCCCCGTGAGGTAAAAACAGCGGAATAGAGGTCTGTCTCCACCCGCACCTCTTTTTCAGCAAGTGAGGCATCAGATATGGAAACATTAGCCCGGCCTGATGGAATGCTTTTCTGTTCGTCAGCAACAGAGGCATCTTTATTATCATTATCCTGCTGAGCCAATGATTGCTCTTCCGGCAAAGGAGCTGGCGCAAAAAAATACTGATAGGCAAGTAGTATAAAAAGCGATATTATAATGGCAAGTATAGTCCTTTTTTCCATATGATTTCTTCCTTATGATTTCACCTGAACAGGCAAAAAATTATTTTACAGGATCATATCCTCCTGCATTGAATGGATGGCACCTTAATATCCTTTTTAAGGCAAGAAAAAGGCCTTTTAAAGCGCCGTACGTTTTAACCGCCTCTATTGAGTACTCTGAACAAGTTGGCGCAAACCTGCAGCTTGAAGGCAGCAGAGGAGAAAAGATATATTGATACAGCCTTATCAGGGTTATTATTAAGGTCTTCAACCTTTTGAATTCCTGTTTGCAGGATTAATCATCCCGCAAGTCTGGTTCTGTTTTTCGCCCTTCTTCTTTTCAGGATTTTCCTGCCGCCTGGCGAACTCATCCGCACAAGAAAACCGTGGGTTTTCTTTCTTCTGCCTTTATGTGGATTGTAAGTTGTATATGTGCCCATAATTTAAGCCTCCAAAAAAAGATTGAATTAAAATTATAAATTTTAGAGCAGTGTAAAGTCAAACTCGCAAGCTTTATTCAGTTGCATACTAAACATCTAATTCTCTCAATGAATACTTTTTCATGCCGCTTATGCAGCGTTAGATTTTATAATTAAGTAAAATTTACGGTTTCCAGTATTCCTCGAATTTGCCGCCCTTTGTTATCCAGATAATATACGGAGAGCCTGCCACGTCTCCTTTGTCAGTAAATTTAATTTTTCCAAGGGCACCAGAAAATTCCATAGACCGGAGTTTTTCTATTATGGCCTGTCCCTCTGTTGTTCCAGCCTCTTTCACTGCCGCAATTAAGATGTTAACAGCGTCGTATGCATAAATAGAATATGGACCAATCTCGCCGTATTTAGCATTATATTTATCGATAAAGCCCTTTGCGCCTGAAAGCTTGGAAGGATCAGGGCTGAATGTCAGATAGGTTCCTTCTGCTGCTGATTCTCCTGCTATTTCTATAAATTTTGGATCAATGGAGCCGTCTCCGCTCATAAAAGGGGCTGTCAGCTTTATTTCTCTTGCCTGCTTTACAAGGAGTCCTGCCTCAGGATATATTCCCCCGAAATATACCAGCTCGGCAAGAGTATCTTTGATAGAGGTAAGCACGGTTTTGAAATCCTTATCACCTTGGGTTATCCCGCCGTAATAAACTACCTCAATATTGTCTGAGAGACGTTTTCTGAACTCATCAGCAAGCCCCTGTCCGTAAGTGGTCTTGTCGTGGATTATGGCAACCTTGTTGATTTTCAAAACAGTATTAACAAATTCTGCGGCAATATTGCCCTGCTGATCATCCCTGCCGCATACCCTGAAAACGCCTCTGTATCCGCGCTCAGTAAGAAGGGGATTGGTAGAAGCAGGCGTAATCATCGGAATCCCGGCACGATTATAAATATCAGAAGCAGGAATTGAGCAGCTCGAATTAAAGTGGCCTATTATCCCTATTGCCCCTTCATTGACAAGCTTATTGGCTACTGCAACTGCCTGCTTGGGGTCAGCCTGATCATCTCCTATGAGTATTTCGACCTGTTTCCCCAAAATTCCTCCAGAGGCATTTATTTCTTCTGCAGCAATGGCAACTCCATTTTTAAAGTCAGAGCCCATTTTTGCCTGTGCGCCCGTCATCGGGCCTGCTATGCCTATTTTTATAACATCCTCTTTCTTTGAACAATTGGAAAGCGCCAGCAAAGGTAATACCGTTGCAAGCAAAATGAGCGCCTTTTTCATTTGGAAACCCCCGTTCTATTTTATAGATAGAAATTTTATAACATTCTTTTTTACATTGCCGCTTAAAAGTCCGGAAGATACAGCAATCCCATCACATTTAGCATCAAAAACCGCCTTTGCATTATCAGCAGTTATGCCGCCTATGGCTATTACCGGAATCTTAACCGCTTCTTTTATATTTGTTAAGTTTTCAATTCCTTGAACTATGGCATCATCTTTTGTGGTGGTCGGAAATATCGAGCCGAATCCGATATAATCAGCTCCTCCGGCTTCTGCCTTTAAGGCCTCATCAAGATTATGGGTGGAGATGCCTATAATTCTTTTGCCCATAATTTTCCGGGCTTCTTTCAGCGGAAGGTCGTCCTGTCCTAAATGTACGCCATCGGCATCAACAGCAAGGGCAATGTCCACATTGTCATTAACAATAAAACAGGCGCCGAACCTTCTTGTTATTTCCCTTAGCTTAAGGGCGTCCGAGAAGCGTTCTCTCCTGTTTTTAAATTTTTCCCTGTACTGAATCCAGCGAATGCCTGACTCTAATACTCTCAATACAGCTTCTTCAATATTACCGACTGCCGGCGTTATAAAACAAACTTTGCTAAGCCTTCTCATCCTTATGTTCAGTTTCATTGACAGCGCCGTTATTTTTGCTGCCGAGCATTTTTTCAACAAAATCAGTACTGAAAGCCCCCTTTATAAAAGCCGGATGAGAGAGGACTTTTTTGTGAAAAGGAATCGTGGTTTTTATGCCCTCAACTATGAATTCATCGAGCGCCCTTTTCATTTTTGCTATTGCTTCCTCACGGTTGTTTCCATGAACTATCAGCTTTGCTATCAGGGAGTCATAATGCGAAGGCACAACCCATCCGGGATAGGCAGCGGTGTCAACTCTCACTCCAGGGCCTCCCGGCAGATGCAGGAATGTTATTTTTCCGGGAGAAGGCACAAATCTTTCAGGGTCTTCAGCGTTTATTCTGCATTCTATGGCATGTCCATTCGTCTTTATTGCGTTCTGTTTGTAGGACAAGGGATATCCGGCAGCTATGCGTATCTGCTCTTTGATTATGTCTATGCCTGTTATCTCCTCTGTTATGGGATGCTCGACCTGAACCCTTGTATTTACCTCCATGAAATATATATTATTGTCCTGATCAACTATAAATTCGATTGTGCCAGCATTTTTGTATTTCATGGCCTTTGCAGCCTTAACAGCCAGTTCTCCGATAGCCTTTCGGAATTTCTCGGTTGCCATGGGTGAAGGCGCTTCTTCAACGAGCTTCTGATGTCTCCTCTGGATAGAGCAGTCCCTTTCGCCAAGATGGATAACATTGCCTTTACCGTCAGCAATTATCTGAACCTCGACATGCCTGATAGACGGCAGGTATTTTTCCACGTATACATCGTTGCTTCCAAATGCGG
Source organism: Nitrospirota bacterium (assembly GCA_037444915.1). Taxonomy (GTDB): domain Bacteria; phylum Nitrospirota; class Thermodesulfovibrionia; order Thermodesulfovibrionales; family Dissulfurispiraceae; genus JBBILM01. The sequence goes on from JBBILM010000031.1 coordinate 4,703, forward strand.
CAAGAGACTCCCTTTGGGCCATATGATAAGCATGAGCGATTTCCTGCTCATCTCTTACTACGCGCATTCCGCGTCCGCCGCCTCCGGCAGATGCCTTTATTATTACGGGAAAACCGATCTTCTTCGCTATTTTTGCGGCAGCATCGTCTGATGCCACAGGGCCGTCGCTTCCCGGAACAACAGGGATTCCCCTTCTTTTTAAGACCTGTCGGGCTTTTGCTTTATCCCCGCCGATTCTTATATTGTCCGGGGTAGGCCCAATGAAAGTAATGCCGGAAGTTGCGCATGCTTCTGCGAACTGAGGGTTTTCAGACAAAAAACCATAGCCAGGATGAATGGCCTCTGAATCTGTAAGTTCAGCAGCGCTTAAGATAGCGGGAATATGCAAATAACTCATCGCCGATTTTGCGGGACCGATGCAGATGGATTCATCCGCAAGCCTTGCCGGTAAAGAGTCCCGCTCCACATCAGAAAATACGGCGACTGTTTTAATGCCGAGTTCCTTGCAGGCGCGGATAATCCTGACAGCTATTTCACCACGGTTTGCAACGAGGATTTTTTTAAAAAGTTCCATGATTCTCCTTCAAATTATTATTGCGCGTAACGGTTTTGCAAGTGTGTCGCAGCCTTTGAAATCGTTATAATGGTTCTATCAGGAAAAGCGGCTCTCCATATTCAACAGAGTGGCCGTTTTCGAGAAGTATTTTCGCGATCATTCCATCAGTTTCGCTCTCTATTTCGTTCATTAATTTCATGGCCTCTATTACGCATAATACCTGTCCCTTTTTTACCATTGAACCGACTTCAACGTATGGCTTGGCTTCAGGGGATGGAGATTTATAAAAAGTACCGACTATCGGCGAAGTCACGGTTATCAGCTTTCCTTCAGGCTCTTCAATCCGTTCTTTTTTTATCTCTTTTTTCTCGACATGCACAGGCTGCACATCCAGATGCCCGAAGAATTTCTCGCGTTTTATCTTAACCTTGACCCCGTTTTTTTCTATATTTAATTCTGTAATGTCAGAATCTTTTAAAAGTCCCATTAATTCTTTTAAATCATCAAGTTCCATCATGGCCTCCCATTTTAGTATCGAACATCAGAGATTTGCAGGTTCTGAAATGCTGACACTATTTTACTTTCTCGATATATTCCGAAGTCCGAGTGTCAATTTTCAATATATCCCCGATCTGTATATGAAAAGGCACCTTAACAGCCGCTCCCGTCTCCATTTTGGCGGGCTTGCTGCCCCCTGACGCTGTATCTCCCTTGAAAGGAGGCTCTGTGTCAGCTACGGCAAGTTCAACAAACATGGGCGGTTCAACGCTTATAGGATCGCCTTTATAATAAAGGATTTTTACGGTCATATTTTCCTTTATGAACTTTTTTGCATCTTCAATCTGGGCTGTGGTTAAAGGTATCTGCTCGTATGTTTCTGTGTCCATAAAATGATGAAAATCGCCTTCTGCGTAGAGATATTGCATCTCTTTTTCCTCAAGGTTAGGAGAGTTGAATTTTTCTCCTGCGGAAAAGGCCTCTTCAAGAACCCTCCCTGTCTTTAAGCTCTTTATCTTGGTTCTGACAATTGGCGCCCTCTGCTGCATCTTGACATGCTGGAATTCTATAACCTCAAAGGGTTCGCCTTTATACTCAATCTTTGTTCCTCTTCTGAAATCGCCTGTGGCTATCAAATCCGTACCTCCATTTTTTAAATTATTTCGAGTTCCCTGCCAAGGGTTGTTAACAAAATCCCCCTGCTGTTTTTAAACAAAACCATGTCTTCTATTCTAACACCGCCAAGTTCCGGAATATATATGCCCGGCTCGATGGTGAAAATCATGCCCTCCCTGATAATATCGCTTTTAGTCCATGTAATGCCCGGAGACTCGTGCACATTAAGCCCGATGCCGTGTCCCGTGCCATGTCCAAAAAATTCCCCGTATCCGCTGGCCTTTATAAACTCTCTGGCTGCGCTGTCAATATCTTTTGTTTTAATGCCAGCCCTTATGGAGTCAATAGCCTTTTTCCGAGCTGTGTTAACTATATTATAAATATTTGCCTTATCCTGAGCGCCGCGTCCTGACATTAAAAAAGTACGCGTCATGTCTGAATAGTACCCTTCTGCCTCGGCACCCCAGTCAATTATAACAAAATCTCCTTTTTCAATCTTCTTTTCCGAAGGTCTCAAGTGAGGCAGGGCAGAGTTTTTTCCAGAGGCTACTATTATATCAAAAGGCATGCTTTTGGAGCCGGACTTTTTAATGGCTGCCTCAAGCCTTAACGCTATACTTCTCTCGCGGGCGCCTGTCCTTATCCACGGTTTAATATCCAAAAAAGCGCTCTCAGCCCTTTCCACAGCCCTTTTTAGGTTCTGGATTTCTTCATCATCCTTGATTTGCCTGAATTTTTCAACAAGGCCTTTTACAGGCTGCAGAGGCAGATTCAATGTCTTCAGCTTTTCATAGAATTCATAGGATATAGCGCTTTCAAAGCCGAGCTTTTTGATGCCGAGTTTTTTTACTGTCCTGCTCAATGTCTTTATCCTGCTGCCCTTCTCGATCTCTATATCCCAGTTTTCAGCCTCTTCAGCAGACTGCTGCTTATAACGGAAATCTGTAAACAAAAAAGCCTTGTCTTCTGTGATAAGGACAAAGCCTGACGAGCCGGTAAAGCCTGTCAGGTACCGGATATTTTTAATATCCGAGACAAACAGGGCTTCCAGTTTTTTTGACCTGACAGCTTGTTGAATGCTTATTTTTCTCGATTCAGTATTTTTCATGAAAGGAAATAGCTTAAAATTATTCCGCAGCAAATCTGATTTTTATCGCAGATAGAAAGTTATGCAGTCTGCTCACTATCAAATCCTTATCACTGACTAAAGGAGCAGGCCCGAGATTTGTTTTTAATCCGTGTAAAAGCATATTAAGCCTTTTTATTAATTCTTCCTTTTTTCCGGAAATTATTGACAGATAAGATGCGGCCTCCTCGTCATAAGGGTCTATTTCCAAGGCCTTTTTATATTGGGCCGCTGCATCCACAAGGTTGCCCAGTCTTTTGTAAACAGAAGCAAGCCCTTTCAATACATAGATGGTCATTTCCTGTGAGACAGCCTGTCCTGATCTTTTGAGAATCCAATTAAACTCCTTTTCGGCATTTGACAGCATGTCAGCCGACAAATAATACTTGCCAAGGGCGAGGCGGGCTGCCAGGAATTCAGGAAACGACATAACGCCGTTTTCAAGGATCTCTATTGCTTCATCCACAGATCCCCTTTTGCCCAGTTCTTCTGCGAGCGAAAGGAAAAGCCTTGAATCGGGTGACTCGTTCAGTCTTTCGCGCAGTTTATTTATGTATAAATTGCTGTCCATGCGAGTGTAATCAGGAAGGGTTCCTTAATTCTGCAATCCTGTCAAATAATGCTTCGGCAACACCCTCTTTAGTCAATAGCGGGAGAGTTTTTTCCCCCTTTGTGTCAATTATTACAACCTCGTTTGTATCAACATCAAATCCAGACCCTGCTTTTGTTACGTCATTAAAGACTATCATATCTATTTTCTTATCCCTCATTTTTCTCCTTGCCCTGTCAATGCTGTTTCCGGTCTCTGCTGAAAACCCGGCTGTAAAAGGACGATCTTTAAGTGCGCCAACGTCTTTAAGAATATCAGATGTTTTAATGAGATTAAGGGAAAGTTTTTCGCTTTTTTCTATCTTGCTGCTTTCCGGGCAAGCCGGCGTAAAGTCAGCTACAGCAGCAGCCATAATCAGAATCGAGGTGTTTTTTATGTTATCCATTACAGCCTTATGCATATCAGAGGCTGTTTCAGCGTTTATTAAATTTACTCCATAAGAAGGATTAATTGATACATGTCCGCTGATTAGAGATACATCAGCGCCGCGTCGTTTTGCAATCCTGGCAATAGCGTACCCCATCTTGCCTGAAGACCTGTTGCATATAAAGCGCACGGGGTCTATATACTCACGGGTGGGACCGGCTGTGACAAGCACTTTTTCCCCTTTCATGTCCTGTTTTGCGAAACCGGACTGAATTGCTTCCATTATCTCTTCAATATCAGCCATTTTCCCGATTCCTTCCTCCCCGCACGCGAGATTGCCCCGGCTGGGCCCTACGGTTTTAACACCCGCGGAAATAAGGCTCATCAGGTTTTTTTGCAAGGCAGGATGTTCGAACATCCTCCAGTTCATGGCAGGAGCTATAATTACCCTGCCGGGAGGTCCGTTAAATGCCAGCAGGGCTGTACTGAGAAGGTCATCGGCTATGCCATTGGCATATTTACCTATTATATTGGCTGTTGCAGGCGCTATGACGAACATGTCAGCGCCAGCCGCAAGGGATATATGAGATAGTGGCGATTCAAACATGTCGCAATAAACCTTTTCTGCTGATGCGATTTCAATCGAAAGGGGGGTAATAAATTGCATGGAGGCATCTGTCATGATAACCCTGACAGATGCCCCCTGCTGTTTTAGTCTCTTGATGAGATCAATGGCTTTATAGGCGGCAACGCTGCCGGTAATCCCTAAAAGCACAGACTTGCCAGCGACCATGATTATCCTCTAAATAAGCGCTTACTCTTCCTCTTTGGCGTCTGCTTCATCCACAAACAATTCGTCCAAAGCGCTTTCAGCAGCGTCTCTTTCATGAAGATATACCCTGAGGTCTTTTTCGAGTTCAGAGAGGTCTTCCAGAGGCCGCCTCTTTTCCTCGAGAAGTTTCTTGTAGTCGAATTTTTCGGTCTTTTCCATTTCCGCAACAGCCTCGTCACCGATAAGAAATTCTATCTCTCCGGAAACCGTTTCTATTATTGCAGATGTAGATACTTTTTTTGACTTTGTCGGTATCTTTTCCTTGGCTCCAAGCGACAGCTCTCTTGCCCTTTGAGCGGCTATTACAACAAGCCTGTATTTGCTTTCTATGTGCTTTCTATCGTATTCGACAGGCAACGCGACAATATTCATATTATTCCTCCCTCAAAAAATTTTGGTATTGTCAAAAATTATTTTCCCTCTCCCCTTGTGGGAGAGGGATAGGGTGAGGGGTATCTTATCGCTTGAATTATCTGCATGCTGCCCTCCATCCACCTCTATAACCACTTTATTTTCAAGATTTACGAAATCTACTATGTACTTGCCCAACTGCTGTTGACGACGAAATTTAAACCCCTCTACTTGCCTATTCCTGAGATATCTCCATAAATAACGTTCCGTATCCGTAGAGTTTTTTCTCAGTCTTCTGGCTATATCTATCAAACTTTTCACCCCCACCCTCTCCCTCCCCCCTCAAGGGGGAGGGTTTCTTTTATATTTCAATATGTTTTAAAATACTCTTTCATACAACTTTTGACATTACCAAAATTTTCCTTTATCCAGCGATGATCTGTTCTGAAAGTTTTTATTCTTTCAGCCGTAACTACTGCTTTTAATTCAGCCAGCGCTTTATCAAGCGCATCATTTACTATAACATAACTGTAGTTTTCATACTCCATGATCTCATCCGTTGCCTTTTTTATCCTTGCGGCTATGACCTTTGGAGAGTCGCTCATTCTGCCACTCAGTCTTTCCTTAAGAACATCCATTGAAGGCGGCAGGATAAACAAGGAAACACTGTCCGGGAAAAAAGACCTTATCTGTCTTGCGCCCTGGACATCGATGTCGAGTATTACATCTATGCCCGAGTCAACCATATGGGCGATGCGCCGTTTTGATGTGCCGTAAAGATTGCCGTGGACAGATGCCCACTCAACAAAGTCACCTTCTGAAATCATGGCGCGGAATTCGTCCTCGTCGATAAATGTATAATGTATGTCATTTATTTCACCGGGACGTGGTTTGCGCGTAGTGTAAGATACAGAATGTTTGATTCCGGAATCCATGCTGCAAAGCCGCTGGCATAGGGTTGTCTTGCCTGCGCCTGAGGGAGCTGATACCACAAAAATTATGCCTTTTCTTGAAAACATTATTTGTTTTTCCCCTCGTCATTCACCCTTTGCACAATAGTCTCCACCTGAATTGCCGACAATATAATATGATCGCTGTCCGTTACTATTATTGATCTGGTTTTCTTGCCTTCAGTGGCATCTATCAATTTTCCCATCTTGCCTGCTTCATCCCTCAATTTTTTTATTGCCCGCGATCCGGGATTTACAATAGTTACTATCCTGTTCGCTGTTATCACATTGCCAAAACCTATATTAATAAGAGGGGTTTTCATTGCCAGATCCTATTGAATATTTTGAGCCTGTTCCTTAATCTTGTCTATCTCCGATTTTATATAGATTGTCAGATTTATTATTTCTACATCAACCGCCTTTGAAGACATCGTGTTTGCCTCCCTATGCATTTCCTGCAAAAGGAAATCGAGTCTTCTGCCGATAATACCTCCTTTTGACAAAGAAGAGGCAAATTGCTGAAAATGGCTTTTAATTCTGGTCACCTCTTCGGTTATGTCAGCCCTCTGGGCGATAAATACGACTTCCTGAGCGAGTCTTGACTCATCAATGGACGAATCAGAAAGCAATTCATTAACCCGCCTGCTCAAATTTTCTTTATAATTATACACCATATCTTTTGACAGCTCTTCTATTTGCGCTACGAATGCCCGCAGATTTTCCAATCTCTCGATCAACTCTTTTTTAAGCGCTTCCCCCTCATCTTTTCGCATAAACTCTGCTTTTAATAAGGCATCTTTCACAGCGCTGTAAAGGGTCTCCGGGTTATATTCAGGCGCGTCTGTTGTAAGGAAGTCCCTGTATCCTGAAAAAAAGCCGATATCAAGCTTGCCTGGCAGGGACATCTCCTGCTGAAGCTCTGAAAAGGCTTCGAAAAGCCTTTTTGCCATTTCTGTGTTTATGCGGATATTCGGCGTTTGTTTTTCTGTAAATGTTATAACAGCATCGATCTTTCCCCTGCCGAACTGCTGCTTAATAAGGTTTCTTATGGCTATTTCATGCTCAATAAGCAAGGACGGCATTCTGACAGAAATGTCTATATATTTGTGATTTAAAGATCTGACCTCTACCTTAAGTCCGTCCTGTTCAGCATATCCGAAACCTGTCATGCTCTGAATCAAATTTTTACTCCTCAAATCTCCCTATCCCCTTTACCAAAGGGGGGCGAGGAGGGATATGTTTTGACCTTGATAATTATACCGTCACGGGTCTTTATGTACGGGAGATACACTGTTATTTCTCCTGTAAATCCAATAGTATACTTCACCAAGGGCTATTGTTACAATAGTCAATAAAACACCTCCTATTACATCCACCACATAATGATACCTGCAATAGACAGTAGCAACTATGAGAAGAGATGCCGGGGCGAGTATTATCCAAAACAGTTTTTTTTCGTAACGATAAGCCAAAACGAGCACTAAAAGGGCAATACCAGTATGGCCGCTGGGGAAGGCGTTTCTTTTGATTCCCTCAAGAAGATTCAGAAAGTCCTGAATAGGTTTTGATACAAGGAATCCGCCAAGCGTTGTTTCGTGAAGATGCTCCATCGCATATCGCGGGCCGAGGGCCGGAACAAGAAGGTATCCGGCATAAGAAAGATAAAAACAGAGCAGGATTAAAAATAATGATTTTTCGAAATCAGCGTGCTTTTTTTGGATCTTCAAAACCACACCCAGCATCAGGGGCAAAAAATAGTATGTTGCATAGGCAACCTGCAGGATATCGGTCAAAACCGGGGATACGTGCTTATCCAGAAAAACAGTCGGATGAACCCCGAAAATCATATAATCAAGCCTTATCAAGAGATAGTCTAAATCCTGGGGGTTTATCCTGTGAACGATCAGACCAAGGCTGTCAAAGATGATAAGCACGCTGATTGTAGGGAATATAATATCGCGGGTCTGGGAAAGAAATGAATTGAGCCTGCTTAAATAGACAATAATTACTTGAAATAATACTAAGGATGTGTAAATGACAATTAGATGAGGCGCAGATGGGATTTTGCTGTAAAAAAATGCAGTAAGAACTAAAAGAAAAAAGCTGAATAAGGCGGTGAGTGTATCGGCGGGTCTGAGTTTTAAAAGAAAATCAGTCATTTTACAGTTTGTCTAAAGCCCTTTTTACAGCCTTTTCTTTTTTGGAGAGCTGATGAGGATTGCCTTTCGGCGGATAGGAATGTTCATCATCATCGAAATCTTTATAAAAAGACAGGTCTTCTGCAGCTTCTTCATCTTGCGGAAGAACGACGTGACCTGCCTGTCTTGAAACTATCTCAAAAAACCGCGCGGATGGTATGGGTATTGAATTAACAGACCATGCGTGATTCACGATGTCCCTGTCAGAGCTTACCACTATCCACTCTTTTTTTTCTGAGGTTATTATCCTCTTGATAACGTCGTCAGCGCGTTCTGCGATACGCGAATAAATAATCTTAACTCCTCCGCGCACGGCTGTTTTTTCATGGCTGCCGCCTTTTTTATGGCCATCAAAAACAACAGTCATATCATGGTTTTTAATTTTTTTGTATTTTATCAGCAGATCCACGAACTCTTCCCTCGATTTTTCCATGTCTTTATGGAAGATACCGATTACATTGTAGCCGTCAATTATGATATAAGAAATGGCATCCCCCTGAATCAGGCTCGATTGCAAGGCCTTAGTGATATGAGATTCCACATCTCATCGTCAATCTCGTCCATATATTCCGATATTTTAAATATGACGCCGCATGCCTTGCAGCGCAGTGATAACGATTTTCAGGCGATAACCAGTTCTACGGCAGCTTCACACATTTTACACTTCATCATTAGCTCCTGAAAAAAGACTTGTTGAGCGCATCCTTGCTGTTTCAGAAAGAAAGCTGCAAAATCGGAAGAATTTAGAAACAGCCAATTACAGGGCATACGCATTATATTAATAATAGCACAAAGCAACTGATGCATTAAAATTTCCGGGAAAACTTGCAAGGAAGCTTATTCTGTGATATAAAGTTAATAGGTTGCAGTAAAGTTCATTTTAATTCAAAAAAAGGAAATAACCATGAAAATCGTTCATTTAGCCGTCATTATCTTTTTTATGACCATCCCTTCCAGTAGTTACGCTCACGCCGAGCATAGCGCAAAAAAGGGAGTTTTTACAAAGCATTTTAACGAGAGCCTGTTTAAAATTTCTGAGAAGGGGCTGTTCAGCATAGAAATATTGATGGATGAAAAGGAATATAAAATCGGCAAAGACGTTATCGGCTTAATAGTGCATGATAATAATGACGATGATGTGGAAGGAGCGGCTATTGCCATTGCTGTGTTGCCCGCGCAGGAGTCCGCAGCCATAAAGTCGCCTGTTGTGAAGGAAAAAGGGGAAGGTTTGTACACGGTCGCGAACCTTAATCTGCAGAGGGCTGACAACTGGGAACTGAAGATAAAGGTTAAAAAGAAAAAGGCAGAGGATTTTGTTATTTTTAATTTTCCTGACGTTATGGCAATTATGCCCGCAGGGAAATACGATTTCGGCAACAAAAAGTGAATCTGCGGGGATAATCCCGCTTCTTTGTAAGCAGGGCAGGGAATGTGTTGTCTCCAGAGAGAGGGAGATAGCAATAGAGTTGTATTCACAAGGGTTTTTCAGGGCAGTGCCTGTAGTAACAATCCAAAAAAACAAAGCGGTATATTTTTATAGCGCGTAATAGCCATTTGCCGGAATCAAAGGCATAATGCTAATACGGATTTGGTTACTGGAAAAAGAGGTTATTTATAACAGCATGGACATCGAGGCTTCTTCGGTGTTTTACAAAAGCTGAGACGTTAAAAGAAATTAACCCGAAAAGGAGGTGAAAAAAATGAAAAAACCGATTGAAAATTCAGAAGAATTCCTTAGTCTCATGAAAGAATGGCAAACATTGGAGGACAAGACTATTACAAGCGCGAACGACCTCATGAAAAAAACAGCCAATCCCCTGATAAAAATGACTATGGAGCTTATAAAGCATGATTCCGAGAAGCACAAACTGGTCCAGCAAATGATAATTGACAGCATTAAGAAGCAGGCTATTTCTATAAGCCCTGATGAACTGATAGCCCTTTCGGATATGCTAAATAAGCACATGGAAATCGAGGCAAAATCCATGACTCAGGCTGACAAGGCTTTTCAGAAAAGCGAACTCTTTATGACAAGGTATCTGCTCTCTTACCTCATTGCTGATGAGACAAAACATCACGGACTTATGAATCAACTGAATGATCTTAAGAGAGCGACGATCTCAACATCGACCAGCGCAAGGTCTTACGGCTATATTGAACGGCCGGCATCGGATATAGAGCGCACCCATGCAAAGGGTATGTAGTGAAATCCCGAAAAGTTTGCCGGAATTAAAAAAGGAGGGTACGATGATGTGCATAGTTGCTAAAGACATAATGCATCCAAGGGTAAGTTTACCAGCGAAGATGGCAGGGCCGGAACTTATTGAAAAACTTATGTCTCCATATCCTGCATTACCTGTTGTTAATGACAATCTGGAGGTAATAGGGATTGTTTCGGAGTATGACGTATTCGGCGCTTTGGAAGAGGGAAGAACAGTTCATGAATTCAGCGCCGAATCCCTTATGTCATGCGGACATGCCGAACATGGCGCCTGTCCTGCTCCCATTACAGTTACGCCTGATACGCCCATAGAAAATATTGTGGATCTTTTTTACAAGAATTCGTCGAGCCTCTCGCTAATACCAGTGGTTGAAAACAAGAAACTAATGGGAATAATAGGCAGGAAAAATATTATAAATGCGCTTGCCGAGAAAGGCTTCTGGCCTGAACACGAATTTCAGAAAAGAACCCCGAAATAGAGCAGGTGAAAATTGCTGCAAGACAACAAAGAAAGCAGGCATGAAGTGCGTAATGGCCTTCATGCCTGTATTTCAGCTCAATAAGGCCTTATCCCTGCCTGAAATGCTCTCTCTATCTTTGTGAAGTTTGCAATTGATGCTGACAGTGGTAAAATGTATTAATGAGGATGTTGTTATGAATAACGCAAGGAATTTTTTTATTAGCATATTTTCTTTATTTGCCATATTGTTAATAATTCAATTATCTCATGCCTCAGACAACTGCATTCCGACAAGGCCGGATATGGAAGGACCGTTTTATAAGCCAAATGCGCCACTCAGGGATAAAACAGGCACAGGGCTGACAGTAAAGGGAAGAGTTCTTGCTTATCCTGACTGCAGGCCGGTGCCAAATGCCGTGATTGAATACTGGCAGACAAACATTGATGGAGCATATGACGATGCCCACAGGGCAATGCTTTTTTCTGATAAAAACGGCAGATACAAGTTTGTCACAGACTTTCCGGGCATATATCCAGGAAGGCCACCTCATATCCATCTGAAAATTAAGGCTCCTAACTTCAGACACCTGACGACCCAGCTTTATTTTAAGAAGCGGGTCAGTGAAGAGACATTTGACATTGTGCTTATGCCTGACTAAGATGCTAAGCCATGGTGGATTAACCCAAAATGCGGTTACATAGCCGCTGAAACAAAAAAACCTTTAATCCGCTATGTATAGAAAACAATCCAGGATATTCAGGCGTGCTGCAAACAAGGCCTTTTCAGGCATCTAAGTTTTCTTGGATGCTCTGACAGGTGAAGTTCGAATCACAAGGCAGAAGAAGTAAAGTAAGAGATGTTATAATATACAACAGAATATGGAGAGCAAAACCTTAGATCTTCGTCATCTTGAATGTCCTGAACCAGTTAAAAAAGCACAGGAAGAGCTTGATTCAATTAAAGAGGGCAGTATAATCATACTTGTCAAAAGCCCTTCAAACTGGAACATTGAAAGGTTCGCTAAAAAATCCGGATTCAAGATAGATATGGTCAAACATCAGGACTACTATGAACTGAAGATCATAAAAACCCCTTACGCAAAAACCGAAGAATCGATCCTGAAAAAAAATAGTTAACACCCTAAAAGGAAAATCCGAAGAAAACGATTCAAAGAACGTGCTCCTTATTGTCGGCACTGACACAATGGGTAAAGAAGACGATATAGGTCGCGTGCTTATTAAAGGATTTTTTGAAACAATAAAGGCAACAAAAGAGATACCCCATACCATCTTTTTTTTAAATGCAGGGGTTAAATTAACGACTATGGATAATGAGATTGTCCCTATACTCAAGGATATCGAAGCAATGGGCGCGGAGATATTCTCCTGCGGCGCCTGTCTCAAACATTATGGTCTTGAGACTGAACTGAAGGTTGGATACAGAGGCGCAACGACTCATATAGTTGAAGGGATGACCGATTTCAAGAAAGTTGTATGGATATGAAGGTTATATTTACATGAAATGTTCGGCATTCAGAAGCAGTACGCTGCTGTCCGCATTTATAGCAGCATTCATATGACAGATAAACATTGTGCTGGCCAGTTTAGGCCTGCTGAGTGTTACTGTCGGCGCATGGATGAATCAGTACAGGCTGGTCTTTGTGGCTGCAACCATGACGCTCCTCGGCATATCTTTTTACCGAACATATACAGGCAAAGGCAACATAAGCCCGTGGAGCAAAAGGATACTATGGATTACTGCTATTGTGAGCATAGGATTAACTGTTTATTCGATAATGCAGAGCATGAAAACTTAGAAAAACAAAATTATGAAATTGCCGCAACACGTTGTTTGACTTAATTTTTTTATTGCCTCTATAATGAAGAGGTCTAAGCAAGTTAGAGGGAGTTGCAAACAAAGTCTTTTCGGGTATTTACGCTTGCCTGACAGAAGGATTAAAGGTATTTTTCTGATTAAATACGGATACAAGGAATAAACTATGATCAGAACACTTATAATGGGGGGCGTTTTAGGCCTTATAGGAGGCATAATTTTCAGCATCCTGTATTTTGGCACTGGCCAGTTGACATCACCAATGGCATATATCCACGATGTTTCAGGCATGCTGCTCGGGATTTTAATAGCGTGGATAGTGTGGCTTTCCAAAAAAAAGACTCCAGACACCCAAAAATGAAAAAAAGCCGGATAGCAATATTCGCTATAGCCTTTTTTTGATTGCTTCCTGCGGCAGCAGTTTTCCGCCTGAATTTCCTGCTCCTGATTTTACTCTCAAAAGCCCGGTGACCGGCAGGGAAGTAACGCTTTCAGAGTTGAAAGGCAGGCCTGTTATTATTTATTGGTTTGCAAGCTGGTGAACGCGCTGCGCTGAGGAGATTTCGCTGGTCAAGCGGGCAGAGCAGAAATACAGCAGTCAGGGCATTACAGTTCTTTGGATAGGATTTCAGGACCGTGTCGAAAAGCTGACGAAGTATTCGAACAAGACCGGCATCCCGGATTTCTTGTTTGATAAGGATGAGTCCATGTCAAAAAATTTCGGCATATCTTATGGAGCAGGCATAGTATTTATAAACAGAGAAGGCATAGTTAAAGGCCGTATTCCAAAAGGATTTTCTTCTGCAAGGATGGAAGCAGAGATACAAAAAATAATCTGATATAGTAAAGAATGCAGCAGATCTTCTTAATAGCTTTTAGAGAAGCAGCCCAGTGTGTTTTACTGTTATCTCTTCTGCTATTATTCCCGCCAATAATCAACAATAATAAATATTACGGAAGCCTTACAGCAGGAGCTGCGGCTGCTGTAATAGCCGGCTTTTTAATTGGATTTAATCTCTTTATGAGCAGTTCCATGCCTTCCAATGAAACATGGGCTTTCTGGCGTCATGTTTCAGAGGCTGCAATATTTTATTTGGGCTTAGCTCTTCTTATAGTCAGACCAAAGGTTTCATCAACGCTTATATATTCCGGCCTTTTCACCATAGGGTTTTTTTTAATATTTTTTGAATCAAGGGAAGTCGGTTTTTTAACGCTTGACAGCGCGGAATTAAGCGATAATTCTGCGGGTATTATAATTTCGGCAATAGCTGGGTTTTTTGCTGGGGCGGCCTTATTATTGCCGGTAATAAGATTTATCAGGAAGATTGCGCCTAACATCATATCAATACTGCCCGGGTTTTTAATGTTAGTCGGGGCATGGAAATTTATATCAGGCGGCACAGGAGAGCTCGAAAAAATAGGGTTTTTTATGGCATTACAGA
>JBBILM010000032.1:0-18737 GCA_037444915.1 Nitrospirota bacterium
AAGGGCAAACAGCATATTGGATATGATTTTCACAGGCAAAAACCAACACACCCCTAAATCCCCTCTTGATAGAGGGGAAATAGGGCAGATAATATTTACCCACTTGAAATGAGAAAGAACCTTTAATTATTAATGGCTCATCAGTGCCGATGACTATTAAGCCGAAAAAATCTTATCAAAAAATGGCTTTTCAACAGACAGCTTAACTTCGAGGCGGAGGAGATTGGATCGCTTTTCAAATCCTTCGAGTTTTACCGCATCCTTTTCAGTTGTTATCAGATAGTCGCAGCCCGATTTTTTTGCCTGTTTCTCAAGATAATCAACGTCATGTTTTTTATAGTAGTAATGGTCCCTGTAAGACTTAAATCCGCACAGTTCCGAACCGGTTATGGATAAAACTGTCTTTTTAAATGAATCAGGATTCGCCAGTCCGCAAAATGCATATAATTTGGAACCCTTTAATTCTTCAAGAGAAACAGCGTTTCCGCGTGTATTAATCACCCTGCTTATCTCATATGTTGAAAAATATACGGAAGCGCGAGGATTTATTTTATGCAATTCATTTGACAAAGGCTCATTTACGGATTTTGTTACAAGAAACAAATCAGCCCTCTTTAGTTCACTGACAGGCTCTCTTAATCTTCCCAAAGGTATCATCCTCCTGTTGCCAAATGGATTCCTCCCGTCAATCAGCACAACATCGACATTTCTGTATAAAAGCCAGTGCTGGAAACCATCGTCGAGGATAAAAAGAACCTGCCTGTCTGAATCAGAAACAGAGGGTTTGAGATTTTCAACAGCAAAAATACCGCCCTCATACCTGTCAGCGCATTTAACTATAGGTACGTCCTTTAATCTCTCTGACATTAAAAAAGGCTCATCACCCGCATCTTCAACACCGAGAACAGTTCCGTTGCCATTATTTACAAAGCACGGGCCTTTTGCCCTTCCTTTATATCCCCTCGTCAGTATTACAGGATTCATTCCCCTTTTCTTTGCCTCTTCTGCGACTGCCATGGCTGCAGGCGTTTTGCCAGTGCCTCCAACGGTTATGTTTCCAATGCTTACAACCTTGAACGGAAGACTCTTTCTATTTTTCAGGGCATATTTCTTTTTTAACGAATATCCTATGTAATAGAGCATTTCGAGCAGATTCATGGATTTAAGTTTATCATGCAAACGATAATGCATTCCAGTTGAATAATTAATAAAAATTTCTCTATCATACACCATATGAAAAAAATATTCCTCGACAGCGTTACTATTGAAAATGCCCTAAAAAGGCTCTTAAGCAGCCTTGAGTCGAATATTCCCAAAACCATCAATCCTGAATCCGTGAATGTTGCGGATTCACAGGGAAGGATTACGTTTGAACCTGTATATGCTAAATATTCCTCCCCATTTTACCATTCGGCTGCAATGGATGGTTACGCTGTCAGGTTCAGCAGCACATTCACTGCATCAGAAACTTCTCCAGCAATGCTAAAGATTGGTCAGGATGCTATTTATGTTGACACAGGCGACCCAATGCCTGACGGGTTTAACGCGGTTATAATGGTAGAAGATGTGAATATAGTTAAAGTTGATGGCGTGGAATGCATAGAAATCTACCAGCCTTCAACTCCTTATCAGCATGTCAGGGTAATCGGAGAGGACATTGTCGCAACAGAATTAATAATCCCTGAAAACCATATTATAAGACCTGTTGACGTGGGCGCGATGCTCGCAGGCGGACATCTGTGTTTAAAGGTCAGGAAAAAACCTGTTGTCGCCATAATTCCGACCGGCTCGGAATTAATTGAAGCCGATGCGGTTAAAGACAGGCCGCCTGTGCCGCCTGAGATTATCGAATACAACTCTGCTGTGCTCGCAGGGCTTGCGCGCGAGTGCGGGGCTGAAACCGTGATATTCAAGATAGTCAGAGACAATTTAGAGGATTTAAAGGCAGCAATAAGGGAATGCTCTGAGAGAGCGGATATTGTGATAATTAACGCAGGCTCTGGAAGGGGTTCAGAGGATTTCACCCTCCCAGCCATTCAGGAACTCGGCAATGTAATTGTTAACGGTGTTTCCATGAAGCCGGGCAAGCCTGTCATAATCGGATTTGTGGGTGACAGGCCTGTATTTGGCATTCCAGGCTATCCTGTTTCTGCCTACCTGACTTTTCAAACCTTTGTGAGGCCTGTCATATCAAGATTGCTCGGAACAGACCTGCCGCGCGAAGAAACCATTAGGGCGTCAATATCGAGGCAGATACCGTCTTCCCTTGGTGTGGATGAATTTATAAGGGTAAAAATAGGGCTGGTCGGCAATAAATATATTGCAACGCCTGTTGGCAGGGGCGCCGGATTATTAATGTCACTTGTCAGGGCAGATGGCATCCTGCAAATACCCGCAAGTTCTGAGGGATTGACAGCCGGAACAGAGGTGGATATATCCCTGTTGCGCAATAAGAATGAGATCGAAAACACAATCGTGTGCATAGGAAGTCATGACAATGTTCTCGATCTTTTGGCTAACACAGTTAAAAAAACAAGCCCTAAATTCTCATTATCGTCAGCCCATGTGGGGTCAATGGGGGGCTTATTGTCACTTAAAAGAAGCGAGGCTCACATGGCCGGCACTCACCTGCTGGATGAACAGACCGGCGAATACAACATCCCTTTTATTAAAAAACTTTTCGATGAACACAAGATTACGCTTGTGAATCTCGTCTATCGCCAGCAGGGACTGGTAGTCAAAAAAGGCAACCCCAAAAAAATAAGGGGCTTTGAAGATCTATTGCGGGACGATGTTATCTTTGTCAACCGACAAACCGGCTCAGGCACAAGACTTCTTCTGGACAAACATTTGCGGGATTTTGAAATTAATCCGCTTATGATAAAAGGCTATGACAGGGAAGAATATACCCACATGGCGGTTGCCTCTGATGTTCTTACAGGGCTTGCTGATGCCGGACTCGCGATTTACTCTTCCGCTGTTGCTCTCGGCCTTGATTTCATTCCAGTAGCTAATGAAAGATATGATCTGGCAATACCTTCCGAGCTTATGAATGCTGACATGATGCAGCTTGTGCTTAAGATAATCAGGGAAAATAATGAATTCAGAGAGGCTGTTAAACGGCTCGGCGGCTATGATGTGAGCGATATGGGCAAGGTGATTTACCCGAAAAAAGCAATTGATGTGTAGTAATATGGCAAGCATAGATACTCGCCAGTCAGAAAGGTTAAAAGCGTCTTTCAGGTTTTTGACTGCTGACAGTAAGCCACAGGATTGCTGTTAATTCTCTCTTCCCATTGCCATGTCTTCTTCTGATATAAGTCTTTTGGCGCCGATAAACCTCTTTAAATAATAAGGGGTGTCGAGGCTGTCAATCGTAACCTTTTTGGACTTTGAAGATGCGTGGATAAAAAGATTATTGCCAAGATATATGCCTACATGCGATGGAAAAGATGCGTACGTCTTAAAAAACACGAGATCGCCGATATCCAAATGCTCCTTATTCACTGCTTCGCCTACGTGAAACTGCTCCCTTGCCGTGCGCGGAAGGTCCAATCCGATGATGCTATAAGCCTTTTGAACATAAGCAGAGCAATCAATTCCAAAAGAGGTGTTTCCCCCGAATTTGTAAGGGATATCGAGCATCTTTTTTGCGAAAAGCGTAAGCCTGTCTCTTATGCCGAGATTCTTAAGATTATCATTGCCGCTAACATCCGCTTGCAACTCATTCTGCTGTGATGCCGCAATAACGGGTGTGTTAAGCCTGTCATATAATACATTTAAAGACTGCTCAACCTCCTTCAATTCAGAAGGTCTTTTTGCGAGGAGAAGTTTCTGCCCTGGTTTTATCAAATTATCCTGAAGTCCGTTTATTTCTTTAAGTTCATCCGCGGTTAGGTCAAACCTCCTCGCTATTTTCCATATATTATCGCCTTTTTTAACCCGGTAGGTCTTTGGCTCTGGATTATTCTGACGGCTGACAGCCTGAGCCGGCGCTGTTGTGCCTGTCTCGCTTTTTTTAAGTGCCAGTTTCTGCCCAATCTTCAGTTTAGACGTCTTAAGATTATTCAGAGACTTTAACTCTTTTTCGGATATATTATGTTTTTTCGCGATTTTATAAAGGGTATCGCCTTTTTTTACGATATGGGTGGAATCAGCATAAACGTTTGTACAGATAAAAAGTGATATCAAAAAAACAATAAGCGCATTTTTTTTCATAATCACCTCCGAGTCTTTAAAGATTTGCAGCAATCTACGGTTTTGCAATTTGCAGCTTTTTAGTTCCAGCAGTGCGGCAGCAGGAACTCAACACACGCCTCCTATTTTACACTAAGCGGCCTCATCTTTCAAGAAATCAGTTATAGGCGGCATCTCGCTCAGGTTTTTCAGCCCGAAATATTGAAGAAATTCCTTTGTAGTGCCGTATAAAAATGGCCTTCCCGGCGCTTCTTTCTTGCCGACTATCTTAATAAGCCTTTTGTCAAGAAGACCCTTAACGGCCCCGTCAGAGTTAACTCCCCTCAACTGATCTATTTCCAATTTGGTAATAGGCTGTTTGTAAGCGATTATCGCGAGGGTTTCAAGTCCGGCCTGCGAAAGCTTGCTTGCCTGATTTAAATTCTTGAATCTCTTTACCCATAAGGCATGCTCGGGATTTGTGACCATCTGATAACTGTCCGCAATCTCCAAAAACACTATACCTGAGTCCCTCTGCCTGTACTCGGATATCAAATCCGCCATTATTTTTTTTACTTCTGACTCCTGCATCTCTGTTGCCTTGGCAAGATTAACAGCAGTAACAGGCTCACCCGCGATAAAGAGCAATGACTCAAGGACTGCCTTTTTCTGAAAGTCTTCCATCAGGGCTAATTATAACAAAAATGGCAATAAATGCAAAATTAATGATATAATCAAAACAGATAATGCTCTAAGGAGGAATTCTATAAAATGAAACCGAATCTCAGATACGCGATGTTGATTTCTATAATAGTTGCCGCATTTTTAGGCTCATGGCTCATCATAACCGGCAAGAGCGAGGTTAACGCAAAGGACGCGAGCGTTGAAGGCTGCGGGGTAAAGAATTGCAAGGAATGCCACGCGCTAAGCAAGCAGGAAGTCGAGGGGGTATTTAAAAAGCTGAATTCACCCCAATTAAAGGTTCTTAACATCCAGATGAGTCCAGTAAAGGGCCTTTGGGAAATTTCGATTGAGGATAATGGGCAGAGAGGTCTTATTTATATTGATTTTTCGAAGGAGTTTCTGGTATCCGGCTCCATCATTTCTGTGGCAGGCGGAACAAATGTAACACAGGAAAAGGCCGAGGAATTGGAAAGAGAACGCAAGGTTGATGTTTCAAAGATACCAGTCGGCGACGCACTGGTGATGGGAGATAAAAACGCTGCGAAAAAAGTCATTCTGTTCACGGACCCTGGCTGTCCTTACTGCGTAAAGCTTCATCAGGAGATGAAGGTGGTCATAGAAAAAAGAAAAGACATAGCATTTTTAATAAAATTCAATCCTATTAAAATAGACACTCAGGAGCAGATAAAGAGCATCGTATGCTCGAAGTCGCTGAAAATGCTGGACGATGCCTATGCAAAAAAGCAGGTTCCCATAGCTGACTGCGCGAAGACGGTGGACATCAAAAAAATGACAGACCTTGCTAAATCTTTGGGAATAAGGGCAGTGCCTACCTTGATAATGCCTGATGGCAGGGTTCAGCCGGGTTATTTGCCTGCTGATCAGTTGATAAGTGTGATTGACGGAAAAAAATAGAAGACCCGGATATATAGGACAAAAATGCAGGCAATCCGAGGGGAGATATAAATCTGGATATTCTCATCGCATTTTTTGCAGCCTCTGTTGTCTTAATATTTTTAATCGCCATTCTGTTTTATCTTCCGAGGCAATTGCGCAAAAAAGAGCCCCCTAATCCTAAAAAGGATATTGATATGGTCATCGATTCCTTCCAGACACTCGGAAACGAGATCAAATCCCTTAAAGAACAGCTTACGGTAAAAGAGAGACTGGCTGCCCTCGGAGAGGTATCAGCCGGAATCGCGCATGAATTCAGAAATCCCATGAGCGTTATCGCAGGCTACTCAAAACTGCTTCTCAAAAGCTTTGAAGACACGGATAAGAGAAAAGAGATTGTCCAGTCCATACTGAATGAAATAGACGAAATGAACCGTGTCATAGAAGAACTGCTTAAATTTTCGGGTTCCGGGCCAATAAACAAAAAAGACATTGATATCATAAAAATCATTGGCGAGGTTTTAAAGAACATTGAACATGAAGATGACAGCATCAGCCTCGCATCTGACACCGAATTCATCGTAAAGGCTGATGAAATACTTTTAAAACAGGCAATAAGAAACCTGCTCCAGAACGCGGTTGACTCAGGCGGCAAGGTATGGATAGACGCAAAAGAAGGCGTTCTTTCAGGCAGGGAAGGCGTATTCATCAATGTAAGGGACAGCGGCAGGGGAATATCAGCCGATGATTTAAATAAAATATTCACGCCATTTTATACAACAAAGTCAGGCGGAACTGGCATTGGACTGGCGCTCGTCCAGAAAATCGCGATGTCTCACGGAGGCAGCGTTACTGTTGAGAGCACGGAAGGAGAAGGCAGCAGCTTCAGTTTATTTCTGCCGTTTCAATAATTATGCAAACAGTTCTTATAATTGAAGACAAAAAAAGTCTGGCAGACATGCTTACACAGTCCTTACAGGCAGAGGGGCTGAATGTAATAACAGCCGGTAATGTGAGGGACGGCATTGCCCTGCTTTCGCCGGATATAGACGCTTTAGTCACAGACCTCAAACTGCCGGATGGCAATGGCATGGAAATACTTGCCAACGCAAAAAAGAATTTTCCTTTTTTGCCTGTTATTGTAATGACTGCATACGGGAGCATCGAGCTTGCCGTAAAGGCGGTAAAAGAAGGCGCCTATGATTTTATAACCAAGCCTTTTGAACCCGACCATCTGATGCTGCTGATTAAAAGGGCCATGGATGACAGACTCATGCAGAAAGAGAACACTATTTATAAAAAGGTGTTTTCAAGATTCATCCAGACACCGGAAATAATCGGAGTAAGCAGCGAATGGCAGCTTATCATGGAAAAGGTGAATAAGGTCGCTCCTCTTAAGACCACTGTATTAATTCTTGGTGAAAGCGGCACAGGAAAAGAACTTATAGCAAGGGCAATTCACCACCGAAGCCGCAGGGCTGATGAGGCATTTATAGCCATAAACTGCGCTGCCATTTCAAAAGACCTCATAGAGAGCGAGTTGTTCGGTCATGAAAAAGGCGCGTTCACAGGAGCTGTTGAGGTAAAGCCGGGCAGATTTGAGCTTGCCAACAAGGGAACCATATTTCTTGATGAAATAGGAGATATGTCACTGTCGTTGCAGGCGAGGCTTTTAAGGGTCCTGCAGGAAAGCGAATTTGAGAGGGTTGGCGGCACAAAGACGATTAAGGTGGATCTCAGGATAATAGCCGCGAGCAACAAAAACCTCGAAAATGAGGTGCAGAGCGGACATTTCAGGGAAGACCTGTTTTACAGATTGAATGTATTCCCCATTGTTATTCCGCCGCTGAGGGGAAGGTGCGATGATATTTTGCCCCTCGCAAACAGGTTCATCAAGTACTTTTGCAGTGAAACCGGCAAAAAAGACATATCCATGGACCCGGAAGTTGAGAAGTTCTTATTGCAGCACGAATGGAAAGGAAACGTAAGGGAGCTAAAAAATGTAATAGAAAGGGCGGTAATCCTGTGCGATAGGCAGACACTTCTGCCCGAGCATTTTAATCTTTATACCGGCGCAACTGACAGAATAAGCGGCTCGGATGACTCGCTGCACGAGGTTGCCGAATCAGCAGCAAGGCACGCCGAGAAATTACAGATAGAAAACGCCCTTCGTCTGACGAAGGGCAATAAAAGCAAAGCGGCTGAAATGCTGAAAGTAAGCTACAAGACACTCCTTAACAAGATAAAAGAATACGGCATTAACTTATCTTAGCAATTTACCCACATAATCTGAGAAAGATCCTTATTTCTTTAAACCCATATTACATTTAGCGTGTAATGTAATGTAGAAGTGATAAGCAGTTCTCGGGATTAATTGACTTTTTTTTTATATGGTATATAATTGTTTTTATAAGATGATGTTTACCCTGTAAAGTACGGTTAGGGGATTAGATATAAAGGCGAGAATTCACAAATAGCATTACATAGCCATATATGTAAAGCTGTTTAAACGGTTTAAGCGGTTTTCAGGCCTGCTTGTCGTATGAACTTATAGCCGCCCGTAACTATATGTAAATATGTTGTTTCGATTAGATATTTGAGGGGGTAATATCAAAATTTTTTATGAAAAAATGGAGGGAAGATGCAGCTACAAAACTTGACTACAGAGGACACCGGGAAAAACGTTTTCAATCTTTCAAGAACTCCCGTTAACTCTGCGGTCGGAAGTCATCAAAAAGACCTGACCGAGCGGGTAATATCATGTGTTATTGAAGTCCATTCTGTATTAGGTCCGGGTTTATTAAAGAGTCTGTATGAAGAGGCCCTGGCTCAGGAGTTTTCTTTAAGGGGAATAGCCTATGAGAAACAGAAAGAAGTGAGCCTGAAATATAAGGGCAAGGATATAGGCAACCACAGGGTAGACTACTTGATCGAAAGCGAAGTCCTGATGGAGCTAAAAACAGTTGAAACAATAGACAAAATATACGAAGTACAGGTATTAACCTATCTGAGGGCAATGAACAAAAGGGTTGGCTTGCTGGTCAACTTCAATGTCGAGAGATTAAAAGACGGTTTAAGAAAACTGACATTGTAAATGTTCAGAGGGAAAAAAGCTTTTTATAACAAATCGGAAAACAAGCTTTTTTTCCTTGAATATTAATTCTTTAATTATTGTCATGCGTTCTATGTGATTATTTTCCGACAATAACAATCTTCAGCTTACGGGAGGAAAACATGGATGTTATTCAGGCAATAAAGGAAAGACGTTCAATAAATTTCTTTGAACCTAATAAAAAACTGCCTGACGGCAAACTAAATGAGTTATTAGAAATAGCCAATCTGTCTCCTTCATCCTTCAATCTTCAGCCCTGGAAGGTCATAATTGTTGAAGACCCTGTGAAGAAAAAAACACTCAGGCAATGCGCCTTTAACCAGCCAAAGGTTGAAGAGGCCTCGGTCGTATTGATAATGATAGCCGATCCGCATGCCCTGGAAGAAAATGTCGACAGAATGCTCGACAGCTGGCAGGAACTGGGCTATATGAAACCGGATATGCGCGAAACATACAGGGGCATGACCAATACATTATATGGTGAAACTTATACTCTGAAAAGAAAGCTTTTCGCGGTTAAAAACACCTCCCTTTTTGCCATGAATATTATGCTCGCTGCCAAAGGTCTCGGTCTCGATACCCATCCGATGGATGGCTTTGACGAAGAATGTATTAAAAAAGAATTCGAAATACCCGATGACAAGATAATTCCAATGCTGATCGCGGTAGGCTATCTGAAAGAGGGGCAGAAACTTCTTCCGAGGGCGTTCAGACGCCGGGTTGATGAATTCGTAAAATATAATTCCTATTAGAAATGAACCACCTCGCGAAAAGCTGCGGGGTATCTTAAAACAAATTTCTTTGTGCTGTCATTCCTGCGAAGCCTGTCGCTGAAGGCAGTAAGCAGGAACTATACATAAGATGCTGGATTCCGCATCAAGCCTGTCCTCTAAATAAGTAATCGGGGATGCGGAGTGACGATAATGAGGAAACCCCGCAGCACGCTACAGGGAATTACAAATTAAACTGGAGGAAAACAATGGAAAGAAAGTCCATAATCACCCTTAACGGAAATCCTCTTACGCTGCTTGGACCCGAGCTTAAGGCAGGAGATAAGGCGCCGGATTTTGTCGTGCTCGATGCTGATTTAAAGGAAGTCGGACTGAACGAATTCCTTGGCAGAATCAAGATTATAAGCGTGACGCCGTCTCTCGATACGCCGGTATGCGATATGCAGGCAAGGAGGTTCAATGCCGAAGCAGCAGGCCTTCCAGCCGATATTGTTGTTCTCAATATCAGCATGGATCTTCCTTTCGCGATATCAAGGTTCTGCACAGCCGCGGGAATCGACAAGGTGAATTCCTATTCGGATCACAGGGATGCTTCATTTGGCATGGCCTATGGTGTTCTTATAAAAGAATTAAGGCTTCTGGCGCGCTCGATCTTTATTATCGACAGGGAAAATATTATCAGATACATTGAAATCATACCTGAAATTACGAATCAACCTGATTACGAAAAGGCGCTTAAGGAGGTGAACAAACTGCTTGCTTAACAGACGGGAATTTTTTTTATGACAGCCGCGGGACTGGCGGGATTAACCATTCCGCGAAAGGCGTACGCGGACATAAATATTAATAAAAAGAAGGAGGAAAGGAATATGTCATATACAGCAAAGGATTATTCAAAACTCATCGGCATGGCCGGATTCAGCGAAACACTTTTAAGGAATCACTTCACCCTGTATCAGGGTTATGTTACGAACACGAACAAGGCTCTTGACATGTTAAGCCAGATGCTGAAGGACGGAAAGACAGGCAGTCCTGATTATGCTGAAATAAAGAGAAGGTTTGGATGGGAATTTAACGGCATGAGGCTTCATGAATACTATTTTGAAAATCTGGGCGGAAAAGAAGGAATTAAAAAGGACGGGAAATTGGCGATGAGGCTTTCTCAGGACTTCGGAAGCTATGAGAACTGGGAAAAGGATTTCAAGGCTGTCGGCTCAATGAGAGGGATCGGATGGACCGCTCTTTATCAGGATAATATGAGTGGCAGACTCATAAACTTCTGGATAAACGAGCACGATGCCGGCCACCCTTCAGGATGCAATCTGATACTGATTATGGACGTGTTTGAACATGCGTTTATCAGCGACTATGGCCTTAAAAAGGCTGATTATATTGAGTCGTTCTTTAAAAACATCGACTGGGCAGCAGCAGAGACGCGTCTTAAATAATTTATCAGAGGGGGGCGAATAAATGATTTATGCTGAAACCTATGACGGAACACTGAGGAATCTGGGCATGGAATACTTTGTGCACAAGATAAACTACGTTCCAGATTTGCTCGTTTGGTCAGAACAAAATAATACAGACTTAGCCGAACCCTACCAGCCAATGAAATTAATTACTCAGACAGACAACTCACTCACGATGCTTGTGCAGTCTAATATAAGCGAAGAAATGCTGGATCACGTGATTAATAACCTTGCCCTCAGATGGACTTTAAAAGATAATCGCACAAATATATACGAAAAGCTGAACAGCGTGAAAAAGAAACTCGTCTTTTGCTTTCTGAAAGAATGCTCCAGAACAACCAAAGGCATCGGAGGTGATGAACTGATAGAAGATACCTGGGCACTCGATTCAATGGAAAAACTTGGCTTCTTCAATGAATAAAAATATATGGAGGTGTGTATGCCTGTTATTGAGTATGGAAGTTTAAAAATAAGTGTAGATGACGAAGGCTATCTTTCAAAATTCGACGACTGGAGTGAAAGCGTTGCGTGCGCCCTCGCTGAAAGAGAAGGGATTGAGGAGCTGACAAAAGAAAGACTCGATATATTGAAGTTTATAAGAACCTATTACAAACAGTATAACTACTTTCCTATTCTCAATGCTGTCTGCAAAAATGTGCACCAGCCAAAGGATTGTATTAACGAAGAATTTATGCACCCGCTCGCTGCATGGAAACTGGCAGGGCTTCCAAAGCCGGATGAAACACTTATTAACATAATTGAACACGGTCAGACACCAACGTAAAATGAAGGCATTAATAATCAGCGCGGGCCTGCTCAAAAACAGGCGTGCGACTTGCTACAAATCCGTAGTTAAAGAATTAAAGGATGCAGGCGCGCGGTATGAAGATGCCGAAGTGGTCGTTGACGGCAACCTCGTCACATCGAGGCAGCCGTCAGACCTGCCTGCCTTTATGCGTGAGACTATGAAGTTAATAAGGGAATATAAGAATAATTAAATCTTCCTGATAATTATGTTCTTCAGCCCTATGCATGAAGAAACATCTGTAATATTTCCATAATCATTAATAAGCACACCTTACAAGGAGGCATGAGATGAGAAAATTTATTAAAACCTTGGTTGTTGCTGCCTTTGTTTTTAGTTCATGTGCCATTGCGTTTGCCATTCACGAGATAATACCCTCTGAAACACAGATTGTTGAGCCGGGTACTGACGCGGAAGACCTGAATGAATATATCGTTAAATACAATCCTTACAGGGCGTGGAATCTTTGGCCCGGCAAGGGAAGGCTCTATAAGGCAAACGAGCCTCTCGGACTCGTTACAACCTTTGTGAATAACGCGGCCTATCATTCCATAAAAAACAAAAAACCAATGGCCGACCGTTCAATGATCGTTACAGAGAATTATTCCGCTGACAAGGAATTCCTCGGTCTTTTCGTAATGTACAAGGTAAAAGGCTTTAATCCAGAAGCAGGAGACTGGTTCTGGGTTCAATACGCCCCTGATGGAACAGTCGAGACATCGGGAAAGGCTGAGGAGTGCATAGATTGCCATACAAAGAAAAAAGGCAATGACTATATATTCACGGGTTCGGATAAAAAAAAGTAACAGGTTGCTTTATATTTGCATAAAAATATGAACATAAATGATTCATTCAGCAAGGCGAAAACCATAAACCCGGGTGATGTCAAAAAACTCATTAATGAGGGTAAGGCTGCGGATATTATACTTCTCGATGTTCGACAGCCCGAAGAGTACCAGAGCGGGCATATCCCCGGAGCTGTTTTAATTCCATTGCCTGAATTGCCCGAAAGGCTAAAAGAACTGGACATATCCGAGCAAGTAATTACCTACTGCCGCTCCGGCAGGAGGAGTTATTCGGCTGCAGCCCTGATGTCAGGAAATGGATTCAAACATGTCTACAGCATGGATGGCGGCATTAATGCATGGATTTGAAAATAACGACATTATCAGCCTGCTCAACAACAACTTTATCAGTATAAAGCTCGACAGGGATGAGAGACCCGATATAGACAGAAGATATCAGCAGGCCGTACATGCCATGGGCTCAAACGGAGGCTGGCCATTAAGCGTATTTCTGTCCCATGACAGAAAGCCTTTCTTCGGTGGAACCTATTTCCCTCCTGATGACGCGTTCGGAAGACCGGGATTTATAAAAGTCCTGAGAGTTATTTCTGATTTCTACAAATCCAACAGGGACAAGGTTGCTGAATACTCGGAAAAACTTATGACTGTCATTAAATCAGAAGCAACTTCGCACGGAGAGATTGATAAATCCCTGATCAATAAGGCATCAAACAATATCCTCTCTGCCTTTGACCATAACAACGGCGGATTCGGTTCTTTCCCCAAGTTTTCGATGCCCGGCGCTACCGAATTTTTAATAAACAACTATTATTTTTCCGGAGATAAAGAGATTGGTTATGCAATAAGAAAAACGCTTTTTTCAATGGCAAAGGGAGGCATACACGATCAGATAGGAGGAGGTTTTCACAGATACTCTACAGACGAAGCCTGGATAATGCCTCATTTTGAGAAAATGGCTGATGACAATGCGTGGCTCTTGAGAAATTATGCTGATGCTTACTGCGTATTTGGCGATGAATATTTCAGAATTACCGCAAATGGAATAATCAGGTTTGCGATGGATGTGCTCTCAGATACCGAAGGTGGATTCTATACTTCGCAGGATGCGGATGTCACTCCCGATGATGAGGGAGGATATTTCACATGGACGGATGAGGACTTCAGAAGCGCTTTAAGTGAAGAAGAATACCGCATAATGTCCCTGCATCTGCTTCACGAAAAGGGTTCAGTACACCACAATCCCTCCAAAAAAGTCCTGTTTGTAGTTATGGAACCGGATGAAATAGCAAAAAAAATTGATATGGATACAGGCGCAGTCGAAAACTTCATCAGAACAGGAAAAGAAAAGTTGCTCAGGGCGAGAAACAACAAGCCAGCGCCGTTTATAGACAAGGCCTTTTACACATCCATGTTCCAAAGAGGTATGCTTACAAAAGCGCTAAATGGGTTAGAGGAATTGATTTTTTGAGCATTGACAAGCCCGGTTTTTGGGAAGTGAGGGGTTACAGCAATTCAGCTGACCCGTGGAAAGAAGAGAGGTTTGCTTAACGTGAAAAGGCGGGATTTCTTAAAATTAGCAGGCGGCATTGCAGCGTCTATTGTCCTGCCTTCCTGCATGGAACAGTCCGGGCGCTCGAAATTGCTCAAGAACCAAAACAAGCCCGGGTTTTACATAAGATTTTATAAGTCATTCAAGCCGGTTGACGCCTCAAAATGGTTGCTCGATGGGTATCAGAAGAGCTCGGTCTCGATGATTATTTTGCTGAAGTTCTGCCGCACGAAAAATCCGCCAAAGTAAGAGAAGTGCAGTCAAGGGGGTTGATAGTTGCCATGACAGGTGACGGGGTCAATGACGCGCCGGCGCTTGCTCAGGCTGATGTGGGCATCGCCATAGGAGCTGGAACCGATGTTGCAGTTGAGACATCTGACATTATATTGGTAAGAAGCAATCCACTTGACGCAGTCGCCATTATAGCGCTGGCAAAAGCGACTTACAAAAAAATGGTTCAAAATCTCGCATGGGCAACCGGCTACAACACCTTTGCAATCCTACTCGCGGCAGGGGCGCTATACAATTACGGCATACTCCTGAGCCCTGCTGTCGGAGCTGTATTGATGTCACTGAGCACTGTTATTGTGGCAATCAACGCAAGATTTCTGAAGTTCAAATAGGAAGTCATGGCTATTTCAAACAAGTCCAGTGACTGATATATGAATCAAAGCAGATATTTATTGCCTTTGCTTTTTGAATGCCTTTAAATCGGCGGGATCAAAAACAATATTCTTGCCGATCCTTTTATACTTAAGTATAGAGGCCCCTACCCATCTTCTAACCGTTATTTCCGCAACTTCAAGATATTCCGCCGCTTCCTTGATGGTAAAAGGAGCCTGCTTTATATCGCTGAAAACTTCCGCATGGGTATAATGTTCTTTTTCAAAGCCGAACCTTGCAATAATAGAAAAAAGTTTTTCCCGCTCCGTTACCGGCATATTTATAATTTCCTTATAAACCTTTTGCGCTGTTATCATATTATTCAATCTCCTTTATATACTGCTTAAGATTGCGATAAAAATTCTCATGGGTTTCTATCATGTAGAATATTATTACGCTCATTGTTGCTTTATATGCCATTAAATATTCCTGCTTCTGAAATTTAAATTTATATACCCTGAATTCTGACAGATCGCCTTTTTTAATCTCTCCAATATCGGGATTAGCTTCAACTTTCTCAACCTCATCTTCAATCAATAATTGAAATGGTCTGCTCTGTTTTTTAACAAACCTTTTAAACGGCGGTTTATATAAAATATCCATGATATATTTAATGATAAGTTATTTTATCATGCCTGTCAAGAAATAATCCTGCTTCCAGAGCATCTTGTCGCTTTTAACCCATACCTTGTATATAGGTTGCCTCGTTTTAACGTCTCTGCGTCAATCCTGCGAAGCCATTAAACGCTCTT
The DNA here is from genome assembly GCA_037444915.1 of Nitrospirota bacterium. Taxonomy (GTDB): domain Bacteria; phylum Nitrospirota; class Thermodesulfovibrionia; order Thermodesulfovibrionales; family Dissulfurispiraceae; genus JBBILM01. Next base: position 15,642 of record JBBILM010000032.1, read on the forward strand.
ATCAGTATGATTCATAGTTATTGATTAGTTTACCTTCCCTAACGCCTTATATCTTTTGCATGGATAGATTGATAGCTGCCATTAATCACCTCTCCAGAAAAACCCATCAGTGGATTGTTAGAAGAAGCCATAGAAGACCTTCTAAAAAAATATCAGAAGACTCCGGCAAAGAAAAAATAGGGAATATATTTATCACTCCTAAACTCTTTAAAAAAGCGATTTTGTTCACAGTAATTTTAAGGGTTTTTTGAGGTCAACTCATTGATTTATAAGGGAATACTGGCGGGAGTGTGTGGGAATCGAACCCACCCTGCCCGCTTTTGGCAAGCAACACTGGATTTGAAGTCCAGGAGGGACACCAGATCCCTATGCACTCCCATGAAATCTTCTCAGAATTTGATAATACTCTATTTTCATATTTGATGGCAAATCAAATTTCCTGCCTCATTATCAAGACTCACAAATAGAATAATACGGGGCGTGTTTATTAACTGTAAAATGTTAGACTTGAAATTTAAAAACCGTCAGTCAGAAAAAAATGCCGACAACGCATCGCAATGCTGCTCCTGTGAAATCCCCTTCACTCAGGTTGATCGAAAACAGGCAAGCATCTCCATGCTGTCCGTCGGACTCCCGTTCCTTTTTCTTGGTCTTATATCAGTTCTAAGCGGCGCTCTCTTAACGCCTGCGCTGCTGCGATTATTAACAGCATGATAAGAGGCGGAGAGCCTTCTTGCGATTGCAGCGGTTCTTCGGACTCAGGCTCCTGCTGTTGATTATATTCACCGGCAAGTCTAAAAAAACCTGATTATATTGTAATACGTATCTCTCTGCGCGGTTTTGAATTCAGCGCTCTTTATCGCCTGTATTATGTCCTCTTTCGAAACCGTATAGCTCACGCCTGCCGCTCTTACGACATTTTCTTCAATCATTGTCGAACCAAAATCATTGGCGCCAAATCTGAGCGCAACCTGAGCCATTTTAAGACCCTGCGTAACCCATGAGGCCTGAATATTTTTCACATTATCAAGGTAAACCCTTGACAAAGCGAGCACTCGCAAATAATCCACGGCAGTAGCAGACAGAATGGGGTTGGTGGTTAGTGGTTGGGGGTTAGTTTTTTTTCTTTTACTAATCCCTAATCCCAAATCCCTAACCCCTAACTCAGTATTCTTAGGCTGAAACGGCCAAGGAATAAAAGCGGTAAAACCTCCTGTTTTGTCCTGAAGGCTTCTTATCGCGTCAAGATGCTCTATGATATCCTCTGGTTCTTCGATGCTGCCGAACATCATGGTAGCCGAAGTCCTCATTCCTATTTTGTGCGCCTCTTCCATAACCTTAAGCCACTGGGAAGACTTTATCTTCTTAGGGCTCAACACCTCCCTCACTCTGTCGGAAAGTATCTCAGCGCCTCCGCCGGGAATAGAATCGAGCCCTGCTTTTCTGAGGATTTCGAGGGTTTCTCTGACAGACAGTCCGTGCCTATCAGAAAGATAGCTTATCTCAGGCGGTGAAAAGCCGTGGACATTTATCGCGTAACGGCTTTTAATTGATTCGAGCAGGTCTGTATAGTAATCGATTCCAAGTTCGGAATGTATCCCGCCCTGAAAGAGTATCTGCGTGCCTCCGAGGGCCAAGGTCTCGTCTATTTTTCTGAATATTTCCTCATTGCTGAGGAGATAAGCGTCAGGGCTTTCCGCATCCCGGTAAAAAGCGCAGAACCCGCACTTGTTGATGCAGACATTTGTATAATTGATATTGCGGTCAACAATGAATGTGACAATGCCTTTCGGATGCAGATATTTCCTGATGCTGTCAGCCTTTTCTCCGAGGTCCAGAAGTTCAGAGGATTTTAAAAGGCTTAATGCCGTTTTTTTATCAATTCTATTCATGACGCATCTAATCTATTCAGAGAACAAATCTTTCTGGCGCGCTTGTTTTGTTTGTAGCCAAAGCTGCCTTGCCAATTTCTCCGCCTTTTTTTTTGACCCTATTTGCTCTATCGTTTTTACAATTAATTTCTTTTCCTTTATTTTCAGCATTTTTGGTTTTTTAGATGGAATCGGAATCTCTTTTTCTTCCTCACGCTGCTCCATCAATCGCTGTATAAATAATTGATAGGCGTCTTCAGTATCAGATGAAATGATGCGAGCTAAAAGTTCAATTCCAGTAAACTTGTAAATGTCATGCCAGTAATCTTTCTGCCGTATCTGGATTGATGGATTCAGTATATAATAACCCCTGCCTTTTCTTCTGAATAACTTTTTTGAATAAGGATTTGTACTGTCCGTCTCGTTTTTAGAAAGAAGTCCTGATATATACTGCCGTCTCTTTCTGTAATCTACAATCACACTGTCAGGCAGCAATGATGCCATTTCGGACAGTTGAACGGCAGTAAGAGCAACCTTCTCCGGCAATAGATAATTAATTCTATGGGGCAACAGCACAAAAAAGATGTGAAAGAGCATAAATTCTCCCTGACTGTTGTCGAGCTTTACAAGTCTATCTTCAATCCTCAGGCTCACGCCCGATGTCGCGAGCAACTCGTTTAGCTGTGGGAATGCAGATTCTGCAAATTTTTTGTCCAGAATAGCTTTCTGCAGCGCAGTTTGCCATGCAGTCATGCCGCAGTTGTCGGTCAAGTCAGGATTTGCGCCTGCTGACAACAATTCATTAATGAGCGGTATATTGCCAGCCCTTACTGCCAGCATCAAAGGGGTTGCATTAAATTCAGTGCGATGGTCAATGCCGTAAAGCCCGCATTGCCTGATAACTTCTTTGTTTAAGCTGCCTGCATATCTTTGAAGATGCTTTACTGCGTGGTTCGCTTTCTGCTGATCATATAACTTCAAATTAAAACTTGGCTTGCCTTCACTCATAAAACTTATTTGCCTTGCTTTATCAAAATTGTGGGCGCTCAGGAATTCAATAATCCTCACCGAATCATAAAAGAGGGAATACTCAAAAAGGTTTTTTCTCGGTCTTTGGGGGTTATCTTTTGCCGTGCGTATCTGATTTGCCATCACAACAGCCTTTTCAGTCGCAATAACATCCCACGGCACAGGCTGTGTTTTTAATACAGAGCGCCGTATCTCA
>JBBILM010000033.1:0-18400 GCA_037444915.1 Nitrospirota bacterium
TTAGGCACGCCGCCAGCGTTCGTTCTGAGCCAGGATCAAACTCTCAAAAGTTTTCTTTATGATTTTAATCTAACTGGCTGTTCACCACGCACTTATTTAGCAGTTTTCAAAGAACGAGTAAGTAACTTATCTCATTTAATGTTATTTTGTCAAGTACCCTCCTTCAGAGTTTAATCATGAACAATTAAACAAAAGCATATAAAAAATGTCTACGCGTTATTGCCTGTTCTTAAATAAAAACGCAAGAAACCAAAACAATTTACACTTAAAAAATTTGACGTCGCACGGGCATGAGAGATTTGACTTAAATTTCCCGCCAAGGGTAAAATTTTCAATGCAGCATTCTGATTTTGTCCCCCTCCATTTACATACAGAATATAGTCTATTAGACGGCGCGATAAAGATAGATGAGCTTATTGAGCAGGCTTCACTTTATAAAATGCCTGCTGTTGCCATCACAGACCATGGCAATTTATTCGGCGCTGTTGAATTTTATAGAAAGGCTGTAAAGGCCGGCATAAAGCCGATTATTGGCTGTGAAGTATATGTTGCGCCAAAAAGCAGGTTTGACAGGTCAAAGACGAGCATTGAAAACGGTTTTTCAGAAGAGGCTGCATTTCATCTTATACTGCTTGCTAAAGACAGCATAGGATACAAGAATCTTACTGCGCTTGTTTCAAAGGCGTATCTTGAGGGGTTTTACTACAAGCCGAGGATCGATAAGGACATTCTCAATCAATATAGCGGCGGCCTTATAGGCTTATCCGCTTGCCTCAAAGGAGAGATATCTTATCATCTAAAGCACGGCAATATTGACGGGGCAAGAGAGGCGGCACTGCAGTATAAGCATATTCTCGGCCCGGAGAATTTCTATCTCGAAATTCAGCATAACGGCATGCCTGAACAGGAAGATGTCAACAAACTGCTTATAGCTTTATCCGAAGAACTGCACATACCTTTGGTTGCGACCAATGACTGTCACTATCTAAGAAAAGAAGATGCAAGGGCACATGATATTCTTTTATGCATACAAACAGGTAAAACCGTAAAGGATGAAAAAAGGCTTAAAATGACAACCGATGAGTTTTACTTTAAGTCTCCGGGCGAAATGAAGGTGGCCTTTTCAGAAACGCCTGAAGCCATTTCAAACACGATACTGATAGCCGAGAAATGCAATCTGGATTTTGTTCTCGGGAAGAGTTTACTGCCAAAGTACTCTCCGCCTGATGCCTCATCACCTGATTCATTTTTAGAACAGAAGGCTATTGCAGGTCTTAACTCCAAGTTCAGCGGACAGCCGCCGCTGAATTACATTGAGAGGCTTAAACTGGAACTAAATATAATAAAAAAGATGGGGTATTCATCATATTTTCTGATAGTCTGGGATTTTATAAATCATGCAAGGCAAAGCTTGATACCCGTTGGACCCGGAAGGGGTTCTGCTGCAGGAAGTCTTGCTGCTTATTGCATGGGCATCACAGAGATAGACCCTATCAGATATGGCCTTCTTTTTGAGAGGTTCCTCAATCCGGAAAGAATAAGCATGCCTGATATTGACGTTGATTTCTGCAAGGACAGAAGGCAGGAGGTTATTAATTATGTATCTGATAAATACGGGAAAGACCATGTAGCCCAGATAATAACCTTTGGCACAATGGCTGCAAAGGCAGCCATAAGGGATGTAGGAAGGGTTATGGATATACCTTACGCTGAGGTCGACAGGATAGCAAAGCTCATTCCTGGACATAATTCAACCATAAGCGATGCACTTAAGATTGAGCCTAATCTAAAAGAACTTTACGATACAAATGAAACTGTCAAGGATTTGCTTGATATAGCCCAAAGACTTGAAGGCCTTTCAAGGCATGCGTCAACACATGCAGCAGGAGTAGTTATCGCGCCTGACGCACTAACTAACTTTTCGGCGCTCTATAAAAGCTCGTCAGAAGATGTTGTTGTTACCCAGTTTGACATGGGATCTATCGAGAAAATTGGCCTTCTTAAATTCGATTTTCTGGGACTCAAAACACTGACTGTGTTGGATAAAACCGTGGATTACATAGAGCAGCAGGGTAAAAACATAAGTCTTTCGGGCATGCCGCTTGATGATAAAGAAACATATAATCTCCTCAGTTCCGGAGAGACCACCGGCATCTTTCAGCTTGAAAGCGCGGGCATGAGGGATATACTTATAAAAATGCAGCCAAATAGATTTGAGGACCTTATAGCCCTTGTTGCCCTTTACAGACCGGGACCTATTGGCAGCGGCATGATCGACGATTTCATAAAAAGAAAAAAAGGCGAGACAGAGTTAACATATGACCTTCCCCAATTAAAGGATGTTCTTGATGAAACTTACGGAGTAATTGTGTATCAAGAGCAGGTTATGAGCATTGCCAATAAAATAGCTGGTTTTACAATGGGTCAGGCGGATTTGCTCAGAAGGGCGATGGGAAAGAAAAAACCAGAGGAAATGGAAAAGCAGAAAGAGGCGTTTATCAGCGGAGCCATAGCAGCCGGCATCCCGGAAAAAAAGGCATCGAGGCTTTTTGAGCTAATGGCGCGTTTTGCTGAATACGGGTTTAACAAATCCCACTCTGCTGCTTACGCGTATTTATCATATCAGACTGCGTATTTAAAAACACATTTCCCTGTTGAGTTCATGACAGCAAACCTGAGCGCAGATATGGGAGACACCGACAAGATTGTAAAGCTTATAAATGAATGCAGGAATAAATCCATAGACATATTGCCGCCGGATATTAATGAGAGCGAAAGAGAGTTCAAGATTGTTGGCAATTCCGTAAGATTCGGTTTGGAAGCAGTTAAAGGGGTTGGCATATCAGCAATTGAGATTATACTTAATGAGAGGGCGAAAGGCCTTTTTATGAGTTTTGAAGAGTTTCTTTCGCGTGTGGACAATAAAAAGGTCAATAAAAAAGTTGTCGAAAGCCTTATCAAGGCAGGCGCATTTGATTTGTTATATACAAAGGAAAAAGGCAAGAACAATTGCAACATCGGAGATGCAAGGGCAAAGGCATTTGATTTGCTCGCCGCGCCATCTAAAAACGGCTTTGGCCTCGGTCTTTTTGGCGGCAGTGACGAACATTTTGACCCGGTACAGGCATGGGATGAAATCACATTGTTAAATTATGAAAAAGAGGCCCTCGGATTTTATGTATCAGGCCATCCACTGGCAAGATACAGGATGAAATTATCAAACATGGGCGTAATGCAAATTTCTCAACTGGAGGGTTTGGACGAAAGGGCTAATGCAAGCGTTGCCGGAATAATCACAGAGCTGAAAAGCCGCGCAAAAGAAAAGGGAGTAACAGGATATCTTAGTTTGGAGGATGAAACAGCAGTATGCGAGGTGCTTGTATTCCCCGAACTTTACAAAAAAAGCGCTGACTCCTTAAAAAAGGGCAATCTTGTGTCTATAAAAGGACAGGTTTTTAAATCAGAAAAGGGCTTAAAGATCATGGCATCTGAAATGGAAACCCTGCTGATTGAGATCAACACGAAATACGAGGTCTCTTTTATGTGCTCTCAGGCCGAAGATATCGGAAAAAGTCTAAGGCATATCAGGAAATACATGGATACGACTTCTGCTTCAAATGGAAAAGAACAGGTATCTTTCAGGTTCTATCTTCCTGACTGTTGTGTTATTATGTCATCAATGCTCTATCCGGCTTATAATTTTAAATCTGAGGCGGCAAAGGCCGGCGGAATTGTGAAAATATATTAATAATTTAAGGAGATGAGATTAAAAAGGCAATGGGTTATTATCTTGATTTTGAAAAACCGTTGGAGGAACTCGAAAATAAGATTGAGGATTTGAAGAGGATTTCCGGCGGCAAAGAAATAGATATTGCAGACGAAATAAAGCGGCTCGAGAAAAAAGCACGGGAATTAAGAACTGAAATATTTTCGAATCTGAATGCCTGGCAGAAAACATTAATAGCCAGACATCCGGAAAGGCCGTATACCCTTGATTACATAAACATGATTTTTGAGGACTTTATCGAACTGCACGGTGACAGGAGATTTGGTGAAGATACAGCCATAGTCGGGGGAATCGGCAAGCTAAAAAATGTTCCGATGATTATAATTGGACACCAGAAGGGCAGGGGTATAAAGGAGAGAATATCGAGAAATTTTGGGCAGCCAAATCCCGAGGGTTACAGAAAAGCCCTGAGATTAATGAAGCTTGCGGAAAGGTTTAAAAGGCCTGTAATAACCTTTATTGATACGCCCGGCGCTTATCCCGGCATAGGAGCAGAGGAAAGAGGACAGGCTGAGGCAATCGCCTTAAATCTCATGGAAATGTCCATGCTCAGGACTCCGATTATAGCTGTTGTTATTGGCGAAGGCGGAAGCGGCGGCGCCCTTGCACTGAGCGTTGCTGACAGGCTTTACATGCTTGAGCACTCTGTCTATTCTGTTATATCGCCCGAAGGATGTGCTGCAATACTGATGAAAAAAGGCGCTGACCTTGGCGCTGAAGATTTTGCGAAGGCTGCCAATGCCCTAAAGCTGACTGCTGATGACCTTAAGGCTTTTAAGATTATTGATGACATTATACCCGAGCCATTCGGAGGCGCTCACAGAGACCCTGCGCTGATGGCAAAAAAAATAGCTGAACATATAACGAAATCTCTTGAGGGCCTTCAGTCAAAAAACCATCTTAAATTAGTTGAAGAAAGGTATAAGAAGATCAGAAGGATAAGTAGCCTTGCAAATCCATAAGCACTGAAAATGCAGATATTATGCAAAAAATCATTTAACCAGATTGAGCTTAAAATCATCTTAAATGCATGAAGGCGTGCCATTTAATCCGGGATTCTGACTAATGCCAACCACATGAAAGACCGCCTGGACAAAATAATCGTGGAAAAGGGCATGGTTTCGAGTCGCGAAAGGGCAAGGGCATTAATAATGGCCGGAAAGGTCTTTGTTGACAATGCCCCTGTTGTAAAGACCGGGGCCATGATCAGCCCGGATGCGCATATAGAAATAAAGGGTGAAGATATGCCCTATGTCAGCCGCGGGGGGCTTAAGCTTGATTCTGCATTAAAACACTTTAAGATTAATCTTGCAGGTAAGATAGCAATGGATGTCGGTTCCTCCACAGGCGGATTCACAGACTGTCTGCTTCAACACGGGATAGAAAAAGTCTATTGCATTGATGTGGGTTACGGTCAGCTTGCGTGGAAATTAAGACAGGATAAGAGGGTGGTTCTGATAGAAAGGACGAATATCCGATATCTCGAAAGAGAAAAAATCACTGACCATATAGATATTGCGACTATTGACGTGTCATTTATTTCCCTTACAAAAGTTGTTCCAAGGGTTTTGGAGTTTTTAAAAGAGGACGGCGAGATTATCGCTCTCATAAAGCCTCAGTTTGAGGTAGGCAAAGGAGAGGTGGACAAGGGAGGGATTGTAAAAGATGAGAGCAAGCGGTTGAGGGCAGTAGAGCAGGTTAAGAAAGATATTGAATCGCTCGGTCTTTTAACAATAGGCATTATAGCTTCGCCGATAGCAGGACAAAAAGGCAATGTTGAGTATCTGATTTACATGAAAAAATGCAGTTGCCCCGGATAATGCCTTAATCCAAAAAATGCAGTTATATAGCGGCATGAACAGCTACGAGCCTTTATCCTATATTCGGCAGTTGGACAGAACTGTCTTTCGCTTTAAACGCCCTTTTTCTGCCGTTCTAAGCTCATTTCACTGCAGCCGTGAAACTCACCCTTTGGGTTCGGACACTCACGGCTACTTAACGCTTCATTTCTCTAAGTACGGCAACGAAAAGAGGCCGATGCCGCTCAATTCAGCCCTGTCCAACTGCTGTTTTTAGGATAATAGCATTTTTCGGGTTAATGATTTTCTGCAATGGCATATTGTATAATTTCAATAAATTCATAATGCAGATGGTTGCGGGATGCAGCATCGGGAGAAGCAATGAAAATACCTTCAGAGTTTGTAAACAAATCCACATGGGACAAGGTTCTCAACTATATAGCACTTAGCGAGGATCAGCCTCCATATTTGCTGATGGACGGGGACATTATAAAGGCAAAGGTTTCCATGATAGGAAAGAACATCAAAAACTCCAAGGTTTTTTATGCTGTAAAGGCAAATCCTGATATAGAGATATTACGATTAATCAACAGCCTCAGAATCGGCTTTGAGATTGCTTCAGAAGGCGAACTTCAGATGCTCTCATCATTAAACGTTGAACCCGAAAGAATAATAACAAGCAACCCGGTAAAGACATTTAAATTCCTCGAACAGTCAGTTAAATACGGCATTAATTATTACGCTTACGACTCAATAGCTGAGGTTGACAAGCTCGCCAGATACGCTCCGGGCTGCAATGTTTATGTCAGGCTAACTGTTCCAAACGAGGGTAGTGAGTGGCCTTTAAGCAAGAAGTTCGGAGTTGAAATGGATGAAGCAGCCGAACTTCTCGTCTATGCCAGGAATAGCGGCCTAAATCCTGTGGGGATAACTTTCCATGTAGGGTCACAATGCAATAACGTTTATAACTGGAACACGGCAATAGAAAAAGCCAAGGATTTATGGGAAATGGCTGAACAAAACAATATCAAACTGCGGATTCTCAACATCGGCGGCGGCTACCCTATTTGCTACACAAAAAATGTTCTTGACATCGAAACAATCGAAAAAAAGATTGACAAGGCTATAAGGCAAAGGTTCAGCGACGATGTGGAGATATTTATTGAACCGGGAAGGGCTGTGGTAGGAGACGCGGGTATTTTTGTCTCGACTGTAATTGGCAAGACAAAGCGAGGAGACGAAAATTGGCTCCATATAGACGTGGGTGTCTTCAACGGCCTAATGGAGAGCGTGGGAGGCATTAAGTATAATTATGTGGTAGGCAGCAGGGGTGAACCCCGAGAATGGACTATTTCAGGACCGAGTTGCGACAGTTTTGATGTGATTGACAGGGATGTTGAACTGCCAGAACCTGAAACCGGCAACCGCATATTGATTCTTTCCAGCGGCGCGTATACAATTTCATATGCGTCCGAATTCAATGGTTTTTCCATACCAAAAACTATATTGATATAAATACTGTTAGGAGGATTTTATGATTAAGTTTTTTGAAAAAGACCCTTACGCACCAATTCAATATGTATATGAAGTGGAAAAGGTGCTCCACAGAAGCAAGAGCAAGTTTCAGGAAATAATGGTAATACAGAATCCCCACTTCGGGCATATGCTGATACTGGACGGAGTTGTGCAGATAACTGAAAGGGACGAGCTCTTCTATCACGAAATGCTGGTACATCCTGTCATGCACGCTCACCCGAACCCCAGAAATGTGATTGTCATAGGCGGAGGAGACGGCGGAACTGTTAGGGAGGTCTTAAGGCACGACTCTGTCGAAAAGGTTTATTTTATCGAGATAGATGAAGAGGTAATAGATGTCTCCAGAAAGTACTTCCCCACTGTCGCGTGCGGAGTTGACGACAAACGAGTTGAGATAAAGTGTATGGACGGGGCTGAATTTGTAAAGGGAAGGGAAGGAGACATTGACGCCGTGATAGTGGACTCAACAGACATAGTCGGCTTTGCAAAGAGCCTTTTTACGGTCGAGTTCTTCAAGTCGGTTAAAGATTCTCTTACTGATGACGGCATGTTCGTGACACTTTCAGAATCCCTGCATTTCCATAAAGACTTGGTAATAGAGGTTCAGGAGGCCATGAAACTGATATTTCCGATAGTTGACCTCTACACTGCTTCAATAGCCACATACGCAGGCAACTGGTGGACATTCTCAGCCGCATCTAAAAAGCATGACCTGCGGCAGATGAGACAGAAATTCACAATTGACACAAACTACTATAGTGACGAAATTCATTCTCAGGCGTTTTTGCCGCCAAAGATGTATGAAAGGCTTATGCAAAGAAAACTTAACTGGTAGCGTGGTAATTTATTGACCTGCAAAATGCATTTACATGCCGAAACAATCTTGCTAAATACCGGGCGCATCGGCTTGATAAGTTTTTCTATTATCAGTATAATTTTTAAATGTTGAAGGAGCGGGGCATTAATAAGCTATTAAAGAAATTCATTAATCTCGTTACGTTCACTGACCTGCCTTTTCGAAAGAAATTCCTTTTGTTTTCCGGCGGCGCGCTTTTTTGGTTGATTATGGTTACTGCTATCGGCTGGATAACAATGTTTGACATGAGCGCCAAATCAAGACAAATGGTCGAGGTGATTTGGCCGCAGGAGAAGACAGCAAATATAGTTATCAGAAAACTAAGAGGCGCAAATATTTCGGCAAAAAATATAGCCATTTTTAAAGATCCTTCTGTTATAAGCGCCAATTACCGAAGGGCAAAGGGAACGCTTCAGGATTCCCGTTACTACCTCAGAACAATGCTTTCAGGCGGCCAGATAATTGACCATAACCGCGCCACAGGTCAATTTTCAGAACCATTTCATGTTACCCGCATAACAGATCCCGATAAACGCAGGATTATTGAAACTGTTATTGATGATATCAATCAACTAGACGGCATTGTTGATGAGATAGCAAATATAGGAAGCGCCAATAATAAAATGGGCATAGAGGAAAAAATAGCCGTTTATGACAATTTAACACGTGAAGCAGTAACAATTATGAATGATTATGCCATAAATGTGGGCAAGGAATGGCAGAAATTCACGCTTGCTATGAAAAAAAGGCTTAGTATAGGCATTATTTCCATAAGTATTATCTTTTTCATATCAGCCATACTTTCAGCGGTTTTCGGAATTCTGATATCCCGCTCCCTAACCAGGCCAATTAAGGCCATAACCGCTCAGATAAAGGCATTGTCTGCTGGCGGCCTGAATCTTACAAAGAAACTTGAAGTGTCTTCGCACGATGAGATAGGGACGCTTTCCAATGAATTCAACAGCCTGATGGATACTATAGAGCATGTCGCTTCGTTTAAAAAGACCATAGAAGAAGACGAAAGCATAGAGGATATATATATGCGTCTTGGAAAGACATTTAGAGATGAGCTTGATATTACCGACTGTATTATATACGAAGTCTTCAACAGCAAGAACAGCATGAAAGTCGTGTATCCGCCAGAGGCTGAGGGCAAGGAAATATATTGCGAAAGAGATGTTCAGATCGACTGCGAGATGTGCAGGGCAAAAAGGACTGGTCACGTTGTCTCATCTTTGGAATACCCGGATATTTGCAAGCATTATATTGACGCAAAACCGCATGTGTGCATACCGATTATAGTAGGAGGCAATGTCGGCGGGGTTGTACAGGTTATATGCAAGGAAGGCGATTCATGCGACCCGGAGAGTCTTGAGAAAAAAATAACCAAGGCGCGGCAATATATAGTTGAGGCGCAGCCTGTTCTTGAAGCAAAAAGGCTTATGCGCACCTTAAAAGAATCTTCCTTTAAAGATGCTTTGACAGGTCTTTATAACAGAAGGTTTCTCGAAGAAAGTTACGAAGGACTGGTAGCGGGCATCATCAGAAGAGGCACTGTCATCGGTCTTCTTATGTGCGATCTGGACTTTTTTAAGGAAACAAACGACGTTTACGGCCATGATGTCGGTGATATGGTGTTAAAAGAGGCTGCTGATAAGATAAAGCGCAGCGTCAGGACATCTGATCTTGTTATTCGCTACGGCGGCGAAGAATTTCTCGTATTGTTGATTGACACCCATCCAGAAGACTCACCTGAAGTGGCCGAGAAAATAAGGCATGCTGTGGAAGAGACAAAGGTCAAAATAACGGGCGGATTTATTCAAAAGACCATCAGCATCGGCATCAGCGAGTTCCCTTCTGATACGCATAATTTCTGGGAAGCTATAAAATATGCGGACGTAGCCTTATATAAAGCTAAAGAAAGGGGAAGGAACAGGGTAGTAAGATTTGCGCATGACATGTGGACAGGAGATAGATATTAGACAAAAAATTTCACGTTGGTTTCATGGTGCCGAAGGCGGGACTCGAACCCGCACAGGTTTCCCCACACGCCCCTCAAACGTGCGTGTCTACCAGTTCCACCACTTCGGCAACATATCAATATAACAGTAAGCACAAAATGTTTTCAAGTCCTTAAAACGGACAGAGTGCGTGCAGTTTCAGTAATTTTGCTGTATGTAAAAGGCACAGGTATAATATCGAAGATTTCTTGCTATTTCCTGCAGGGAATCTCGGCAGTAACCATATAACTAATAGCTATTATTTAGATTAATTGCCTTTTTGAGCCTGCAACAAAATGCGGGTTATACAAGCGCTATATATAATAAAATTATGGAGGTTGCCATGGATGTTAAGACACTCAAGGATGTTATTGAAATCAAAGACGGGGCTGTCATTGTAAGAGACAAAAAAAGAATAAGGGATATTATGGACAACCTTATTTATGATGCTGTTTTTGAACCTGATGATGATAAAAAAAAGTTCATGCTGATACTTGTCAAGGAAATTGCAAAGGCCTGCGGAGCTGTTCCTGCTTCAATTCAGGGGCTTTATGAGGAAATGGGAAAAAACTACCCGGGCTTTACAGTGCCTGCAATAAACATAAGGGGATTGACATACGACACTGCAAGGGCGATATTCAGAAAGGCGATTCAAATGAATGTTGGGGCGCTTATATTTGAAATTGCCCGTTCAGAGATCGGATATACAAAACAGAGGCCCCTGGAGTATTCGACTGTTATCCTATCTGCTGCCGTAAGAGAGGGCTTCGAATCTCCGGTATTTATTCAGGGAGATCACTTCCAGCTTGTGAGAAAGAATTATCTGACCGGTCCTGATCTTGAAACGAATTACGTAAAGGGACTGATTGCAGAGGCAATCGAAGCTGAATTTTATAATATAGACATTGATACCTCCACTATCGTAGATATAGAAAGAGCCACAATCAAAGAACAGCAGTCCCCTAATTTTGAGAGATCCGCAGAACTGTCAGAGCACGTAAGGCAGCTACAGCCGGAGGGAGTGGTAATATCTATTGGCGGTGAGATTGGAGAAATAGGGGGCAAAAACAGCACTCCTGATGAATTAAGGGCATATCTTGACGGCTTTAACGAGACGTTTAAGGGAGCAAAGGGGTTAAGCAAACTAAGCGTACAAACCGGCACGAGCCACGGCGGGGTCGTTTTGCCTGATGGAAGCCTCGCAAAGGTAAAGATAGATTTTGATACGCTTAAGGCACTGTCAGACCTCGCACGAAGAGAATACGGCCTTTCCGGATGCGTGCAGCATGGCGCCTCAACCCTTCCTGATGAAGCATTTAACATGTTTCCCGAGACTGGAACATCAGAGGTTCATCTTGCAACAGGATTTCAGAATATAATGTATGACAGCAAGCACCTGCATGAGGAGTTCAGGAAGGAGGTTTACGATTTTATAAAAAAAGAATACGCAAAGGAATGGAAGGAAGGACAGACAGAGGAACAATTTATTTACAGTACGAGAAAAAAAGGATTCGGCCCTATAAAAAAGAAATGGTGGGATTTACCGGCTAATGTTAAAGAGCCTATAATGAAGGAACTGGAGTCGAAATTCGGCCTTCTTTTTGAAAAGCTAAGAGTTTCAAACACCATGGATATTGTGAAGAAAACGGTAAAGCCCGTAATTGTCAAAAAAGAGATTAATCCTGATCTGCTGGGACTTTAGAACAGGCGTCTATCTTGGTAGATAACTTCCATGCTTTAACAGACTATAATCTGTTATGTATTAATTAAAAAAAACAACGGGGGGTGTTTATGCCTAATAAGATTACATTAAGCATTATCAAGGCCGACGTAGGGGGATATGTCGGCCATTCTTCTATTCATCCCGATTTGATTAAAACTGCTGAAGACAGATTATCCAATGCCTTTGAGAAAGAGACTGTAATTGACTACCATGTTACAAGATGCGGCGATGACCTTCAGTTGATACTTACTCATAAACACGGAACTGATAACGAGAAGATTCACAAGCTTGCATGGGATATATTTGTGGCATGCACAGATGTCGCCAAAGATCTGAAACTTTACGGAGCAGGACAGGATTTATTGCATGATTCTTTTACCGGAACAGTCAAGGGCATGGGGCCTGGCGTTGCAGAGATGGAGTTTGAAGAAAGAAAAAGCGAGCCTGTAATTGTATTCATGGCTGACAAGACATCCCCAGGGGCATGGAACCTGCCTCTCTACAAGATATTCGCGGACCCTTTCAACACAGCGGGGCTTGTAATAGATCCTACAATGCATGAGGGATTTATGTTTGAGGTCGTTGACATATACGAAAATAAAAAGATAACGCTTTCCGCTCCTGAGGAAATATACGATCTTTTGATGTTTATAGGAGCGATGAGAAGGTTTATCATCAGGAACATATACAGAAAGGACGGGGTTATAGCAGCATCTGCTTCAACACAGAAGCTTAGTCTGATAGCAGGCCGTTATGTTGGCAAGGATGATCCGGTTCTGATTGTCAGATGCCAGTCAGGGCTTCCTGCGGTCGGTGAAGTTCTTGAGCCTTTCTCTTTTCCTCATCTTGTAGAGGGATGGATGAGAGGCTCGCATCACGGGCCTTTGATGCCGGTCCCTCTATATGAAGCAAACCCTTCAAGATTTGACGGGCCTCCAAGGATTATTGCAGCAGGCTTTCAATTATGCGGCGGAAAACTTATAGGCCCAAGAGACCTTTTTGATGATCCTGCTTTTGATGACGCAAGGAAAAAGGCAAACAAAATTGCAAATTATATGCGGGCGCATGGGCCTTTTGAACCTCACAGACTCGGTCTCGATGATATGGAATATACGACCATGCCGCAGTTGATGAATAAACTGAAGGACAGATTCTCATCTGACTGAGAAAGCATGTTAAATCTTTATTATGATACAGGAGACCAAATGAACAAAAAAGAGAAGGTAGGAATAATAGTAGGCGGCGGTCCTGCACCGGGAATTAATGGCGTAATCAGTTCTGCAACAATAGAAGCGGTTAATCAGGGAAAAACAGTCGTCGGGATTAAGGGCGGGTTTAAAAGCCTTTTTGACGGAAACGTGGAAAGCGCCATACCGCTTACGCTCAATGATGTTTCAAGGATACATACAGAGGGTGGCTCTATTTTAAGAACCTCACGCGATTATCCTGACAAAGTCAAGGAAAAGTTCAAGATATTAATGGCTACATTAAAACAGATAGGCATTAAATACCTTGTAACAGTTGGCGGAGAGGGCACCCTTTTTATGGCGAACTGGATTGAAAGGGATGCAAGGGGAGATATAAGCGTCGTGCATGTGCCAAAAACCATAGACAATGATATACCGCTTCCTGGCGGTGTCTCCACTTTCGGTTACGAAACAGCAAGGGATTGGGGAGTCGAAATTGTTAAAAACATAATGGAAGATGCGAGAACTACAGGAAGATGGTATTTTATAACAACAATGGGCAGGCACGCGGGTCACCTTGCGTTAGGAATGGGAAAATCTGCCGGTGCAACACTTACACTTATTCCTGAGGAATTCAGGGAAAAAACGCTTTCTTTTAAAAAAGTGGCGGATATTCTGACCGGTTCTATTATAAAAAGACTTTCTATGGATAGAGACCACGGTGTTGCGATCCTTGCTGAGGGGATATCAGAAAAGTTTGATCTCGAAGAATTAAGCCAATATGAACAACTCGAAAAGGATGAAACAGGCAGAATAAGGCTTTCAGAGATACAGCTTGGCAGGGTTCTGAAGAATTTCGTTAAGAAGACGCTTGAATCAATGGGAATCAAAATAACCATTGTTGATAAAAACATAGGATACGAGTTGAGGGCTGCTGATCCTATACCTCTTGATGTTGAATACACAAGAAACCTTGGCTACGGAGCTGTACGTTACCTGCTAAGAGGCGGTACCGGTGCCATGATAGCGTATTATGACAGCAGATTAAGGCCGATTTCCTTTGTTGAGTGCATAGATTATTCTACCGGAAAGGTCAGGATAAGAACTGTTGACATTGATTCTGAGGCATATGAAGTCGGCAGGAAGTACATGATAAGGATTGAAAAGGATGATATGGAAGGAGAAAGTCTTGAACGTCTTGCAGGAACGGTTAACTTAAAACCCGAAGAGTTCAAGTCCAGATTCGCTTATATTGCAGAACCTTATGTATGCAAATAGCGCATCCTGCCTTCAAGTGGAAAGCGGGATTCAAGTTGATTTTATGTCTGTGGATATGCTATTTTATAGCTTCAATAATATATAAATTTAACTTCATTAAATGAAAGGGAGGATTACAATTGGCAGCTAAAGCAGCACCAAAAAAAAAGCTTTCGGTAATTAAAAGGGTAAGACAGGCTGAAAAGCATAAATTGCGCAACCAGTCATTTGAGTCAAAGATCAAAACACATATAACCAAGCTGGACAAGGTTGTTCAGGGTAAAAATAAGGAAGAGATGGAACAAACCCTAAGGGAGACCGTTAAGGTTATAAACAGCGTTGCCTCAAAGGGAGTTATTCATAAAAACACCGCCGCAAGGAAAATATCGAGGATTACAAAAAAAGCAGCCGCATCTCTTGCCAGTTAATTTGCCTGATTTCTAATAGGAAGTCTGCTGTAATTTTGACAATAAAAAAAGTGGGGCTTAAAAGCCCCACTTTTTTTATTGTCTTTCCTTCACCAATACTTTCGCATAGCACTCTAATATTGCAAAGGTCTTGCCCTGTTTGGTGATTTTGTTGCTCCTCCGCCTCCATTGCTATGCTGCCCACAACCAGTGCCCCAAATATCCGTGCTGCTAATTGTATAACAATCCGTACTAAACTGACCAGTCCATGACTCATTTTCAATAGCATCTGTTATTGTTACACCATCTCTTGGTGTATAAAATCTATTGCCAGCGCCGCTCATAAAGCGATACCTTTTTGACGAACTACCAACCCTTTTTTCAGGTTGATACGTTTCATTGTTACCATGAATTGCCCCTAACCCGCCTTCTTCTCTATTGCTAAACCCTCCGTGGCATTGCAAACACCAAATAGAAAAAGGATTGTATCCTCCATTTATGCTAGTACAGCCGGAATGAGAGTGACGTCCAGCGGTTGGACTATTGCCATCAGAGCCATAAACATCCGATGAGTGACATCTGTAACACATTATTTCAGCCACCGCAGTGTCTGAAGATGAAGGAATTGCATCCAAGTCGGCTGTAATACTCCTACCCGAAAGCATATATCTTGCATTTACAGCACCATGAGCATTCACTTCATTTAAGTGGCAGTCCGAGCAATGAAGACCTGCTGTTTCACCCAATTCTCTTATATTTTGACCTTTTTTTGTAACATACGTTGTCCATGCAGAATCAGGCCATACAGCAGAATCTCTTGTGCTGTATCTCTTTGTAAACTGGTTCAGGTTATGATGTGACGCCCAGTTGGTGCCAACCGCATTTGCAGAGTTGAACTGGTCTTTTACATTAAGCACCCTGCCATATGTCGTGTTTCTGAACACGCTCAACCTGGCTAAGTCTCTCGCATTCTGCAAGGTGTCTCTCACATTAAACGGCCTCAGGTTTGTTGTCTTGCCTGTTGATACGCCGTTGGCATTGTTCCTGTTTGTGCCTGTAACAGTAGAGCCGAGGAACAATCCTGATGCCGGATTCGTATTATTAACAGCTATCGAGTTGGCGCCGTCCGCGTCATGACAAGCCATGCAGAATCTGTCCATATTATCTCTCATCAATGTTTTCTCGGCAGTTGGCAGATTTCCAATTGTTAATCTGTTCCATGACCATCCAGTCGTATATGCATCAACATTCCTTAGATTTATGTCAGAATTGCTAAATGGCGTTCCATTGTGCAAAGAGCTGCGTTTGCCCGCATTAAAACCTTCGACATCTCCTTCCATGTGGCATACTATACAGTCCCACCGTGTGACTATCTGGTTTGTAGTGCCGTTATTAACATGCCTTGACTGCCTTACAAAATCCCCTCCGGCCCCGGCAACCTGTCTTCTGTTGTTCAAAGCTCCGCTATGACATCCAACGCAGTCCATTGTTGTAGTATTCCCCCATTGAATGGTACCATGGCAGGCAATGGATGAACACGTCTTACTGCCGGATGTCCATATCCCATTCACCCCTCCTTTAACCGGATCGAATGTAACATTTATAGTCCTGTTCGTATGCAATGTTGAGCCAGTCTTTATAAATGTCCCCGAGACAGTGGTATTTACATGACAAGTCCCACAATCAGCCGGTGATTTTGCATGTATGGAATGGCTGTTTGAAAACTTCGTGTTAGCGCCAGCGTTGGCGTAGTCCGGCATGCCCATAGCATTGCCGGTTCCATGACAACTATTGCAGGAAAGATTGGCACTGCTCCCCCATGAGGCAGGATTTACATAGGTGTCTTTTCCGCTGCTGTGGCAATAAACAGTCGTGCATGTTTTTGTACCGGTAGTCCATGTGCCGCCAAATGACATTGAGATGTCTTTTGTCTGATTTGCGTGGTAGGTGCTGCCGGCTATTATTACCCTGTCATTATTGACACTTGTAGTTCTGGCATGGCATCTGCCGCAGGCATAATTTGAGCCCAGCACAGAAGCATTGTTCATATGAGACGGGTGCATTCCCAATGTCATGGGACCTTTTCCTGCTACTGTTGTGGCTGCTGCATTCCCGCCATGGCATGTATCGCACTCCGCAGAATCTTCAATTGTACCGCCCCATTGAACAACGGCATTGCCATGACAGTATGTGCTCGAACAGGACTTATTTGCGGATGTCCACGCAGCGCTTATGCCAGACTTGGCAGTATTAAACGTCACATTTATTGTCTTGTTTGTGTGAAGCGTTGAAGATGATCTTATCGTAGTTCCAGTGATAGTAGTTCTTGTGTGACATCTATCGCAAAGGGCTGCACCAGTTGCATGGGTTAAATGGCTGTTAGACAGCATAGTATTTGCGCCTGCATTTGAATAATCCGGGCTTCCAAATGCATTGCCCGTTCCATGACATCCGTTACATCCTCTATTAGCAGTGCTTCCCCACGAAGGAGGGTCTATATACGTGCCTTTGCCGGTACTATGACAATATGCCGTGGAACATGTCTTTGTTCCAGAATCCCATGTTCCACCGAGTATCATTGAAACATCTCTTATATAGTTTACGTGGAAAGATGTTCCTGTTATTATCCTGTCGCTATTAGTGCTTACTGTATTGGCATGACACTCGCCGCAGGCATAATTTTTTCCTATTACAGATGACTGATCCATATGCCTAGCATGCCTTCCAGTATTTAAACGCCCCTTGCCTACTGCTGTCGTAGCCGCCGCATTTCCACCATGGCACGAATCACACTGCACAGTGTCTGCTAAAGCTCCTCCCCACTGAATTGATGAATTGTCATGGCAATATGTAGTAGAACAGGTTTTGCTCGCTGCTGTCCATACAGCACCTTTGTCTGCATTTAGTGAATCAAAACTAACATCTATTGCCCTGTTTGTATGTAATGTTGAGCCCGTTTTAATAGCAGTTCCGGATACAGTTGTGTTTGCGTGACAGGCAACACATTTTGATGCCGCAATTACATGGCGTGAATGGCTGTTTGATAACCTCGTATTTGCCCCTGCGCTTGCATAGTCAGGGCTTCCAAATGAGTTGCCCCTTCCATGACATCCGTTACAGCCAAGATTGACCCCGCTTCCCCATGAAGGTACGCCCGCGTACGTTTCCTTCCCGCTTGAATGACAATACGTCGTCGAACAGATGCCGCTTGCAGCTGACCATGTGCCCCCATGAAACATTGACACATCCCTTGACTGATTGACATGATACATGCTTCCTGTTATAACTCTGTCATTGCCCGCGCTTAGAGTGTTAGCATGACATATACCGCACGCATAGTTGCTTCCAAGTACTGATGTTTGATTCATATGAGATGTATGTCTTCCGCTCACTATCGACCCTAATCCAGCAGCGGCTGTTGCTGTTGCATTGCCGCCATGACATGAATCACACTCTGCCGCATCAGCTAATGAATCACCCCATTTTATGGCTGTATTACTATGACAA
Source organism: Nitrospirota bacterium (assembly GCA_037444915.1). Lineage (GTDB taxonomy): Bacteria > Nitrospirota > Thermodesulfovibrionia > Thermodesulfovibrionales > Dissulfurispiraceae > JBBILM01. Next base: position 18,060 of record JBBILM010000033.1, read on the forward strand.
TAAACAGTTGAACATGTTTTGGTTGCAGATGTCCATACGGCATTTGTGCCTGCCCTTATACTATCAAAACTTACATCTATGCTCTTGTTAGTATGCAATGTGGAACCAGTCCTTATGAATGCCCCTGAAGTAGTAGTATTTTTATGGCACGCATAGCAATCCGATGCCGAAATTACATGGCGCGAATGACTGTTTGAAAACCTCGTATTTGCCCCTGCGTTCCCGTAGTCGGGCATTCCAAATGCATTGCCAGTTCCATGACATCCGTTGCACCCAAGATTAACCACGCTTCCCCATGAAGGAGTTGTCACATATGTATCTTTACCACTGCTGTGGCAATA
>JBBILM010000034.1:0-18342 GCA_037444915.1 Nitrospirota bacterium
CTATTTTAAACTTGATTTTTTAAATGGGAAGTTCAGGTCTTTAATTTTGATATTTAATCAAAAAAACGCGGCGCTGACTAATAAAAAATGGCTCTTTCTCATTTCAGGTAGGTAAGTTAAAAAATTGGGTTCATCTCCGAAAAAGTTGCTAATAAGCTAAAAAGTTATTCTCAAATTAACTTGCAATAACTTATCATGTTACTGCAAAAATTGTTTTCCCTGATAGAAAATATTTATTATTTCCCCTGTATTTATAAAATCCTCTTTCACGACTAAAAAATTCCCTTTCTCTATCTCTTTATGGCTCATGCATGCCGCCCCTATTATCTGCTCCTTAGATAGTCCCGCTTTTTGAAACATCCTAAGTTCATCAAAAAAAGACTCTCCATGCCTTACGCCTTTTGAGCCGCTGTCTGTTCCTACTGTCAATCTCACACCTATAGAAGCAGCATAATTCATTGATGAAAGCTGCTTTTCGATGACCTCCTCAATATACCCTTTTTCTGAAAATGGGAGTATTGATGAAAAACTTATCAGGGCGTAAACCGTAGGAGTCCACGAAACATCGGCCTCTGCCATCATATGAAGGGTTTCATCAGAAACAAAATATCCATGCTCAATGGCTGTTACTCCAGCCGCAACCGCGCTCCTGACTGCCTCATCTGAATTTGCATGACATCTTATCTCAAGCTGCATGGCCCTGGCCTCCTGACATATGGACTTAAGAAAATCCGCGTCAAAGCCTCCCGGTGTCACATAGCCGCCTCCTCTTGAGCATACAATGCCGGAATTAACCAATTTAAGAAAATCCGCCCCTGATTCAGCGATATTTTTTACTGAAGTCTTTATTTCATGGTAGTTAGATAATCCTTTGCCAATGAATACTCCATATGTTCCCTGCCTGTAGATAGCGTATCCGGCTGCCCTGACATTAAGCGGAGTATCCTTGAAGAGCATTTTCGCAGTAAATCCAACGCCGCTTTTATGGCCCATCTCGTTAACAGAGAAAATGCCGTGTCTTAAATACGCTTCCTTTATTCCGCGCAATCCGTTTTTATCAACTTCCCTTCCATCAACAACAAAATGCATGTGGGAATCTCTGAATGGTGGAATTTTAATTGTGCCGTAATTTATCTCCATTATGATATACTTTTATGAGCGACAATGTTTTGTCAAGATATAAAGAGAAATGGATACTATAACCGCATTAAATAGTCTTAAAAGACACGTGTTTTTTGATCTCATGAATTTGTCCGGAAGGGCGTTTATACTCGTCCAGTATTCAGATAATGTCATATTGGGAAACAGAGGCTTTACAAAAGAAGAGAAAGAAAACGGCATAATTCTTGTTTTTAATCCTAAGATGAACTTTTTATGGGATGAATATGGAATTACTGCCACCCTGGTTTTTGGAACATCACCTCAAAAGTGCTATATACCCGATAATGACATAATTGCTGTATATTCTCCTGACCTTAATTGCCAGTTCCTGTCAGCGCCCTATTTCGTTGATACCCGGCATAAAGAATATAAGGGTCAGGCAAAACATCCTGAACTTTTGGTTGCAGATAAAAAAGAAAAGGATTTGAATAAGAAAACCAGAAAAAAATCAATTAGCCGGGCAGCCTCTGAAACAGATGCTACCAGGGGCGCATCAGATAAAAACGTTATAAAAGTTGACTTTACGAAAAAGCGGAAATAACAGTTGGATAATATGGATAATGACAAGCTTTTACATGGATTGATTGTTGAACATTTAAGGCAAAAGCTATCCCGGGAATATAAGGAAATAAAGGTTAATCCCTCGGGGAATCCAGACCTCATTCTTTCCAATCATGGTCTTGTGCTCGCATTGCTGGAGGTTGAGACCGAGGAGAGCATAAACGCAGAAAAAGCCGACGCATGGAAAGAAATGGCATCTTCAGGATCTAAACTCATACTTATGGTTCCCAAAAATGTACGCGTAAAAGCGATGGAACTGTTATGGCAAAAGGGTATAGCTGATAAAGCCGGGATTGGAACTTATGAAATATCCGTCACAATGCCTTAACTTATAAAAATGCACTTGCGTCTTACGATTATATTGGCATAGGCAGATAAATGGCTTTATAAAGCCACATCATTGAGGCTCGTAAATAAAGCATGTCAAATAAAAAAATACCGTTCTGACTCATTGGATTGTTTCTATAAATTGCGAATTATAAAGGCTTTGCTTACCCATGACGCTGTTATCTTATGGCGCGTTGCAGGTCTCGTGTAAAGATTATTTCTCAGGAAGCGCCATATGCCTTATAATCTTACCTTCAACAAGATAAATCACCATCTCCGCAATATTTGTGGCATGGTCAGCTATTCGTTCGAGATACTGGGCCACAAAGCTTATTTTCATTGCCCGTGATGTAGTGGTAGGATCCTGAACCATGAAAAAAAGCAGTTCCCTTAAAACTTCGAGCTTAAGGTCATCGACTTCGTCATCTCTCATTATCACATCCATAGCCAATTTTTTGTCCCTTCTCACAAACGCATCCAGAGAATCCCTTGTCATTCCCTGCGCTATCTGGCTCATTTTAGGGATATCAATATAAGGCTTCAGGATAGGTTCTTCGTTCAGTTCTATTGCCCTTTCGGCAATATTAACCGCAAGGTCTCCCATTCTTTCAAGATCAGTTGTTATCTTCATTGCCGTAGTAATAAATCTCAGGTCTCCGGCCATTGGCTGCCTTAATGCAATGAGGCGTATGCATTCCTCGTCAATTTCAACGTCAAAGGCATTTATCTGGTGGTCTCTTTCGATTAGCGCCTTTGCAAGCTCATTTTCGCGATCCACAAGAGAGCGTATCGAATCCCTTATAGCGCTTTCAACTAACGCCCCCATTTTTAAAATGGTTTCTTTTAACTTCTTGAGTTCTTCGTCAAAAATAGGCATTATCCAAACCTCCCTGTTATATAATCCTCTGTGAGCTTCTCATGAGGGGCAGTAAATATCTTACTCGTTCTGTCAAATTCTATCAACTCACCGAGCATCATAAATCCTGTCCAGTCGGATATCCTTGCAGCCTGCTGCATATTATGAGTTACGATTATAATTGTCAGTTGCTCTTTAACGCTCATCATCAGCTCTTCAATTTTGGCAGTTGAGATAGGATCAAGAGCTGATGTCGGTTCGTCAAAAAGCAATATCTCCGGGTCTGTTGCGAGCGCCCTTGCTATGCACAATCTCTGCTGCTGGCCGCCTGAGAGATTAAATGCCGATTCATAAAGCCTGTCTTTGACCTCGTGCCACAAGGCAGCGCCTTTTAATGACGCCTCTACCTTTTCATCAAGGAATCGTTTTTTGTTGATGCCCCTGACCCTAAGGCCATAAGCCACATTTTCATATATTGACTTGGGGAATGGATTTGGCTTCTGGAACACCATGCTTATTCTCATCCTTATTTCTATCGGATCTATAGACTTTCCAACTATATTAATATTATCTGGATGAAGCAATATCTCACCTTCATATCTATTGTTGGGATACAGGTCATGCATACGGTTAAAACACCGTAGAAGGGTTGTCTTGCCGCATCCGGAAGGTCCTATAAGGGCTGTTATCTTTTTGTCAAACACAGGAATATTTATGCCCTTGAGGGCGTGCACATCACCATAATAAAAATTAAGAGCCTTAACCTCTGATTTTAAATTTTCAGAATTATTTACGGACATTTCATCTCCTCTTTAACTATTACCATTTTATCTTTTTCCTGAACTTATACCGTATGAAAATAGCAATGCCATTCATAAGCAGAGTCATAATCAGCAGGACTATGCCGGCAGCGGCAGCATTTATATGGAAATCCGGCTGAGGCCTTGACACCCAGTTGAAAACCTGGATAGGCATAACAGTAAAAGGATCAAAAAGCCACTTAAATGATATAAAAGGGAATTCTGTTGTAACAGGTGATGCCGGCAGGAAGGCTATAAATGTAAGAGCGCCTATGGTTATTATCGGCGCGGTTTCGCCAATTGCCCTCGAAAGCCCTATGATAATGCCAGTGAGAATGCCTCCCATTGAATACGGTATAATGTGGTCTTTCACAGTCTGCCATTTAGTTGAGCCAAGGGCATATGACGCCTCCCTTATGGAGTTTGGAATAGCCCTGATAGCTTCTCTCGTGGACATTATAACCAGCGGCAGTATTAACAATGCCAGAGTCAATCCAGCTGTCAATATGCTTTCACCAAATCCAAAGAAATAAACAAACACACCCAGCGCGAGCAATCCGTAAATGATTGATGGAACGCCGGCAAGATTGGTGACATTGATTTCTATAATGCTGGTAATCCAATTTTTCCTCGCGAACTCTTCAAGATATATCCCTGAGGCGACTCCAAGGGGTATGGCAGCGCACGCTGTAACAAACATCACAAGAGCCGTTCCTACCCATGCCGAAAGTATGCCAGCTTCAAGCGGAAATCTCGAAGGAAATGATGAGAAAAACTGATATCCGAGCCTCGGTGCGCCATCAATAAAAAGGTCTATAAAAAGGGTAAACAATAAAACAAGTCCGACAAGAGTAGACAAAAGGCCGGCTATCCCGAACATTTTGTTCCAGAATTTACTTATAGATATTCTTCTTTTAATATCTTCCATAACTATTCACTATTCACTGTCTTTAATACGCTTCCCTTATTCTTTTTCTAAGCCAGAAGCCTATAATATTAAAAAACAGTGTCATTAAAAAAAGCGTTATGCCGGCTGCAAATATTGTCTTGTATTCAATTGTCCCATGCGGTACATCTCCAAGACTGACCTGCACTATATAAGATGTAAGTGTTTGCACAGGCTCAAATGGGTTCATGGTAAGATTCGGCATCATGCCGGCTGCAATAGCAACAACCATTGTCTCGCCTAATGCCCTTGATATACCCATTATAAAGGCTGCCGCTATACCGGAAAAAGCGGCTGGAATTAATACCTTTAACGCTGTCTGAAGTTTTGTCGCACCCATTGCATAAGAACCTTCCCTTATATGCATTGGAACCGCCTTCATTGCATCCTCACTTACAGAACTCACATAAGGGATTATCATTATTCCAACTATTATCCCCGGACTCAATGCATTAAAACCGGAAAGCTCTGGAATAAATTTCTGCAGGAGGGGAGTTAAAAAAAGGAGGGCAAAATATCCATAAACAACAGTCGGCACTGCTTCAAGAAGTTCGAGGACAGGTTTTATAACCTCCCTTGCCTTATGAGGAGCATACTCGCTCAAATATATGGCAACCATTAATCCTATTGGAAGCGCTACTGAGAGAGCTACCAAAGTGGTTAACAATGTTCCTGCGACAAGGGGCATTATGCCAAATTTTGGCTCTGCAAAAAGCGGCATCCAGCGCTTTTCCGTGAGAAACTCCTGAACAGAAACTTCCCTGAAAAAACCAAAGGATTCATAGGATAGAATGACCACGATTCCAACAGTAATGAATATTGAGGAAAGGGTGCTAAGAAACAGTATTGTTTCTATGGCGCCTTCCGTGATTTTCTTTCTGAGGTTTCCTTTCATAAACAAAATATTATCCAGTTTTTTTGTTACATGAATATTACAACAATGTTGCAAATATGTTAAAAACTTAAGAGAATAGAAAAGGGCGTCAATATGACGCCCTTTTCTTGGGGTCTTTTAAAGAGGTTTTATTTCTTTTCCTTCTCTAATTTTATTTAAGCAGGTCTTCTATCTTAACGCCTACCCTGGATTCGCCTTCCAATATAGCGCCGGTTTTGCCCTTTGCAAATCTCTCCTCTGCAAGCTTGTATGCCTTTGCAGGAAGGGGGATGTATTTTGCCTGTTTTACGAGCTTCGGGGCATTTTTCAGCCAAAACTCCACAAACTCCTTTATCTCTGGCTTGGCTGTAGATTTTTTGTTCACATAGATGAACATAGGCCTCGAAAGAGGCTGGTATGTGCCGTCCATAACTGTCTTTTCTGATGGGAGCACATCCTCGCCTGTCTTTGGATTAATTACAGGAACAAGCTTTAATTTGTCCTTATTTTCTTCATAATATGCAAGACCAAAATATCCAAGGCTGTTTTTGTCTCCAGAAACGCCCACCACAAGGACATTGTCATCCTCGCTTGCTGTAAAATCTCCCCTCGATGCCTTTGCCTTTCCGACAATAGCCTCGGTAAAATAATCAAATGTCCCTGAGTCAACTCCGGGTCCGTATAGCTTTAAGGGGGCATCAGGCCATTCAGGTCTTACCTGATTCCACTTTGTAACTTTACCCATAGCTTCAGTTTCCCACATCTTTTTGAGGTCAGCAACAGTTAAAGACTTAACCCATGTGTTTTTCATATTAACCACAACTGCAAGACCGTCATAGGCAATCGGAAGCTCTATGTACTCGATGCCATGCTCCTTGCATACATCCATCTCTTTTTTGAGTATGGGTCTTGATGCATTGGATATGTCTATCTCGCCTCTACAGAATTTTTTAAATCCACCACCTGTTCCTGATACACCCACGGTTACCCTAATGGCTCCCCTTTTTGCCTTTTGAAATTCCTCTGCACCAGCTTCCGCAATCGGATACACTGTGCTCGAACCGTCAATTTTTATTATTTTGTCGGATGCGAACGCATGTGCCGAAATTACTAATACAGACGCGCAAACAAGCATACTAAACAAGTATCTTCTAATCATTTTTTGCCTCCCTTTGTGGTATTGATTAACTGCCTTAAAATATTATTTGGATGCAAGTTCTTACTTGCTCCACAAAAAACGAAACCCTACAAGTATCTTCTAATCATTTTTTGCCTCCCTTTGTGGTATTGATTAGCTGCCTTAAAATATTACTTGGATGCAAGTTCTTACTTGCTCCACAAAAAACGAAACCCTTTTAAAGACCGCTTATTGAATATTACTAAATTTAAATTAACCCTATATTAAGACTATGTTACATTTATGTTACAGAATCAAAGCGATAGTCTACAACCTTTAAATTTGAAGGAAAAATGGATTAGACGAATATATATGCGAAATTTGAATAGCTACTATGCGCTGCCGATTATCCTTAATAAATCCTTTGCAGAAAAGGGTTTTTTAAGAAAATAATCAATAACTTCATCAGTCAATAACTTCTGAATTAGACCAGTATCCGATTTCCCGGAAATTACAACAATACAAAGAGCAGAATTTATACTTTTTGCCTTTTTTACCAAATCATCGCTCGTTTTTTTTCCAACGAAATAATCGACGACAAAAACATCTATTTCTTTAAATATATCCTCTGTAATGTCCGATATATCAGTTTTAAATACAACTTTATACCCGCTATCCTGAAGCACTTCAGATAATAGAGATAAAGCATAATAATTGTCATCCAGCATCAATACGCGTTTTGCATTCACAAAGATTTTCTCCTCGTCTTAATTTAACATTTATAAACCAATATTTTATCCATAACCTGAAAAATGCAATTACGCCATAAAATTATAGTAACATGGGCAGATAAATAGCTTTATCCCGCCACATTATTGAGGCCTGTAAATAAAGCATATCAAATAAAAAAATACCCGGCTGATTCATTGAATTGTTTCTATAAATTGCGAATTATAAAGCCTTCCATCTGTTCATGCCGCTATATAACTGCATTATTTGGTATAAATATACATCGAACTGCATTGAACTGCATTTTTTTACAGTTCATGTAATATTTTATATCTTATTAGAAAACAAAACTAACTTGCAATTCTCCTTCAAATTATGAGATAAGGGAGCGAAAAATCTGATAGAAGTTACGACCAACTATTAGCGTAAAAACATTTGTTAAAATCCGAACTAACATCTTTTTCTGCTGCAGGCAGATAAATGCTGACTGCAGTTCCATCGCCAACCTTAGAGTCTACTGTAATATGTCCGTTATTTTTTTTAATCAATGAATAAGATATCGCAAGCCCGAATCCAATCCCTTTACGCGAATCCCTCTTTTTGGTCGTAAAATATGGATCAAATATCTTTCCCATATCCTCGGGTGATATGCCCATGCCGTTGTCTCGTACTGCTATCTTTATGTACTGACCATCCTTTAAATTCAGGTCGTCGTCGTCAACCTTTATGTTTTCAGCACTTATCTTTATTACTCCTCCTTCAGGCATTGACTCGCATGCATTGACTATCACATTATGAAGTACCGTGCTCATCTGGCTTTCATCGACTTCCACTGGCAGAAGGTCTTCTAATAGGGAAAGCTCCAGACTGTATCTGGTGTCTATAAAATAAAGTTCCGCATGATGTTTTAACAGCTTTTCAATTGATACCATCTTTTTTTCTATTTTTTCACCAACAGAAAATCTAATCAATTGATAGATAAGGTCTTTTGCCATTATGCAAGCATTTTCTGCGAGGGATATATTCTTATACAATTTATCTTCATAACTCAAATTGCGTTTCGAAAGAGCTATATATCCAAGGATTACTGTCAAAAGATTATTGAAGTCATGAGCAAAACCGGCAACAAACTGGGCATTGGATTCCATTTTTTTAGCCTTTAAATGCTCTTTCCATTTTTTCTTTCTCTCAGTAATATCCCTGAATACGGCGACAGAACCTACGATATTTCCATCCTCTATAATCGGGCTCGAAATAATAAAGGCAGGAAAATGGGAACCATTTTTGTGAATAAAAAACTCGTTGTCAGAATGATATCTCTTGCTTGTCCTGATTGCCTTAAAAACCGGGCAGTCTTTTTCCGGCATTTTAGTGCCATCCGGCTTATATGAGCGTATTATCTCATGAACTTTTCTTCCCAATAATTCTTCTTCTTTATATCCCAATAGACGCTCAGCCTCTGCGTTCATAAACAATAATTGCCCCTCTTTATCAAGTACATAAAGCCCTTCAGAAATAGAAGATACTATATTGCGGAGTTTTTTCTCTCTCTTTCCTGATAAATCAACTGCCCTTTGCAATTCAGTTATATCCCTCATTACTTCGACTATATATTCAATGTTCCCATCATTAGCCTTTATGGGTGATGCCACAATATCCAGCAGTTTCTCAGAACCGTCAGGCATAATGTGCGAGCGTTTTATTGATTTGCTTTCCCCTGTCTTAAAAATCTCGTGATAGATATAAACAATATCAGAGGGATCAGCTAAACCCGTATATTTAGGTTTAAAGTCGTAACACTTTCTGTTCAGCAGTGATAATTCATCTTTAAGCCCGCACAAGTTCAGCATCGAGTTGTTTGCAAAGACAATATTGTGCTCTTTGTCTATTATCAGAACCGGATCAGCGAGTGCATTAAAAAATCCAGCCATATTATCCAGAACCACTTTACCTCCCTATAGTCTCACAAGCAATTAACTGCCAACGTTAAATCAACATAGTTTTGGTAAGGCAATGCCTAAATGCAATTCACCCAATAAAAACACTTCTGTCGCGAAGGAACACACCTTTTGCAGCATCAGACGAAGATGAAGCAGAGGGTGAAAAGAGCGCCTTAATCACCCCCCGCCTCGCTCTTCCCCAACATTATTAGGAGGAAGCCCCTCAGCAGAGACTGGGGGTAACTTATTAATAACATAATCTACAATATTACGTCAATATATTTTATTTATTAATATTTCAAGATAACCAATATAATTTATTAGCACTTCTGCTTAGCAAATACAGTGCCTGAAAAGGCCTTTGTTTCTCCCCTTTAAATCACTGCAATTGCATCATGAGACTATAGCGGCATAGGCAGATAAATAGCTTTATCCCGCGCCATTAAAGAGGTTCGTAAAAAAGCTATCCAATTAAAAAATACATGACTGATTCATTGGATTGTTTCCATAAATAGCGAATTACAAAGGCTTTTATCTGTTTATGCCACTATAAACCTGCGTTTATTAGATTAACTAATTATATCTATTGCTTTTTTTTAATGGAATATTAAAAATAGATAAGAGGGATACTATTAATGAAAGAAAAAGATATTCACCAAATATGCAATGATCTGACCATGTTGAAGGCTATGTTTACGGCTTTTGATATAAAAAAAACAAACAAAGCCAAAGCAGAACTAATTAACAACTGCAAAACACATGCATTGGAAGTAATTGATAATATTATAAACATAGTAGAAAAAGAAAAAAATAAAAAAGGCAATTTAAAACTACGCGGGTAAGCTTTTTACATCTATGATCATCACAACTTTGTGCATAAATTCCACATCTTTTTTCCGGATATGGCTAATCTCATAAGGACTTAGAGACTCAACTACAACATAATTTTCGAGCAGCATTATCTTTCCCATGTACAGCTTTGACAATGTCTTTACTATTCCAAAATTATCCCCCCCGTTAAAATGAACATTACCCCTCATTACAGCTATTTCACCCGGGAGTATTCTCGGACGAAAAACATCAGTCTCTATTTTAACAGCATAGGCGTATGAACCGCAGTCAATCGCCAAGTCTATATATTGCCCTTCGCTCACAGGGTATCCCTTCTCAGAGATAGCTGACAACAGCTCTGACTGATTATAAAGAGGTATTCGATGTCTCTTTATGGAACTGACTTTATACTCTTTACATATGTCTTCCACTTGCAATCCGTATCTTGCCATTTCACCGCTCACAACATCAGAAAAAACCAGAATCCTCATTGTTCTGGCATCTACATCCAAAACCTTCGCAATTTGATTAATAACCTCCATATTTCGAGGAACAAAACCACGGAAAATAGCAGCTATTGTGGATTGGGTCACTCTGCCTTTGGTTTTTTTTGCAAAGTCAACCTGCTTCAATCCTTTCTCGTCCATTAATCTTTTTAATTCATCCGCAAATAACCCCACTATGACCTCTTTTTTGAAATTTCGTCTCGAATTGTTTTTAAAACATCCTTCATATCAAATGGCTTTACTATATAATCAACAGCGCCGCTCTTAAAAGCCTTGGCAGCAGCCCTCGCCGAATCCTTTGCAGAAACCACTATAACAGGAATTTTAAGCTTCTGCCGATTTAAATATGACAATAACTCATACCCAGTTTCTTCCGGCATAATTAAATCCAGCAAGCACAAATCCACTTTATCCCCTGCTTCCATTGTTTTAATTGCGCTGAAAACATCCTCACAATACTTTAAATTATATATATCACCTAATGCTTCCTGAAAAACCAAATAAATAGAGGGATTATCATCAACAACCAATATTGTCTTTTTCATGCCCCCTCCTCAAAAACTAAAGATAATTATCAATCATTATAATATAAAGCAATTTATATTTTTTTCAAACTCTTATGTATGGAATTTATTCGAATCCTTGACTTTATTCTTTTCAGGGCTTTATACTTTTTTCAAAAAGCTTATGCTACACGCAAATAATCAATAAAAAAATTCAATGCTTTAAGCATTTATACATTAAAAACGGAGGATACTATGAAAAAAAGAGCAAGATTTAACATTATTTTTATGGCCGTATTAATTCTGTCATTGCCGCTCATTTTAGGATGTGCCAAGGTTCCGACAGAAGAAATGACAAAGGCAGAAAACGCTGTTGCTGAAGCTAAACAAAAAGAAGCCGACCTCTATGTTTCTGATGTTTTTATGCAGGCTGAAGAATCACTGAAAAAAGCAAAAGATCTGGTTACTCTAAAAAAATATAAAGAAGCAAAATCAGCGGCTGAGGAAACAGTCATGCTCTCTGAAAAAGCAATATCCCTTGTTGAGCAGAACAAAGCTGAAATGAAATCAGTCGCTGAAGATATGGTTGAGACTATAACAAAAGGACTTGATGAATTAAAAACCTCTGTTGCAGCAGCTATTAAGAAAAAGGCTGCGATAAATAGAGAGGAAGTTCAGGGCACTCTCGGAAAATTAGAAATTGATTTTGTGGGTGCAAAAGAAAAATTAGAGGCGCTGCAGATAAGACAGGCATATGATGAGTTGAAAGCCATCGAGGATAAAATCAACACGGAAAAAGAAGGAATTGACGCACTGTTATAGGCAGAGCCGTAAGAATAATAATAATCTAAAAATCAAGATGTAATTCCTCGCATCGGCGAGGAGTTACATCTTGATAAAATCGGACAATTATGAAAAAAGAAGAATCGCTTTATGAGCTTCAGGCTGAAATCTGTAAAATACTTTCCAGCCCCAAGAGGATAGAAATAATAAATGTTCTGAAAGACGGGGAAAAAACAGTTACCGAACTTGTTGATATTCTGGGCATTTCAAAGGCAAATGTCTCACAACACCTCTCTGTCATGAAACTGAGAGGCATATTAAAAAGCAGAAGAGACGGCGTTAATATTTATTACAGCATCGCCAATATCAAAGTCATTCAGGCTTGTTCCATCATGAAGGAAGTGCTTAATGAACTGCTGGTTGAAAGAGGCAAGATAGCGGCAACCCTTATTAAATGAATAACCTCTCATTTAACTTCTGCGCTGCCTCTTTGTAAAATGTCTTTCAGTCCTCATTACTTGCCTAAATTATTCATTATAATGATTTTTGGAATTCTAAACTTTGGACTTGACAAGTGTGATTATCAAATGTTATTAGATATAGGCTTTAAGCTATGATTTTATCCAATAAGCTAATAAGGGTTATTAATATTCATAATTAAAATACGGAGGCATTCCAAATGGCGATTCCAACATTTAAAGGCGGTATTCACCCGCCTGACAAGAAAGAGCTTTCCAAAGATAAACCCATTTCTGAGCCAAAATCGCCCAAAAGAGTTGTTATCCCGATAGCTCAGCATATTGGAGCGCCCTGCAAACCCGTTGTTACGATAGGTCAAGAGATTAAAAAAGGTCAGGTAATCGCTACTGCTGAAGGGTTTGTTTCTGCTCCTGTGCACTCCTCAGTGTCAGGCAAAGTTGTAGCTATCGTTAATTTCCCTATTGCTACCGGGAGGATGGTTACATCAATTGTTATTGAAAATGACGAAAATGATGAATGGACAGCTTTAAAAGACAATCCGGATTATATGTCTCTCTCCCCTCAGGAATTAATAGAAAAAGTTAAAGACGCAGGCATTGTTGGAATGGGTGGAGCAGCATTTCCTACTCATGTAAAGCTTTCTCCCCCTAAGGAAAAACCTGTTGATGTGGTAATTCTAAATGGCGCTGAGTGCGAACCTTATCTTACTGCTGATTACCGACTTATGCTCGAAAGACCGAATGATGTTATTGAGGGACTCAAGGTTCTGATGAAAATACTCGGCGTTACAAAAGGATATATAGGTATAGAAAATAACAAACCAGATGCGATTGCGGCTATGAAAAAGGCTGCCTCAGATGCCTCAGATATAAAGGTGTTGGAACTTGAGGTTAAATATCCGCAGGGAGCAGAAAAAATGCTTATTAAAGCAGTTGCTGAAAGAGATGTCCCTGCCAGGGGTCTTCCTATGGATGTGGGTGTAGTTGTCCAGAATATCGGCACAGCAATAGCAATTTACGAGGCCGCAAGATATGGCAAACCATTAATCGAAAGGGTTGTCACTATTACAGGGGAAGGCATAAAAGAACCTAAAAACCTGTCGGTAAAAATAGGAACTCTGGTAGCAGATCTGGTGCAAGAGTGTGGCGGTTTTACTTCGTCAGTCGCCAAGGTTATATCAGGCGGACCGATGATGGGTTTCGCGCTGTATTCCCTTGATGTCCCTGTAACAAAGGGCACCTCTGGAATCCTTGTTATTCCAGAGGAAGGTGTTTTCCATGCCGAAGACTTCGGACCATGCATAAGATGCGGAAGGTGCGTCGACATATGCCCGATGGGACTTATGCCATCAATGTTGAGCATAACATCAGAAAAGGGATTCTACGAAGACGCAAAAGATTATAATCTGTTTGACTGCTTTGAGTGTGGTTCATGCACATATGTCTGTCCTTCAAAAAGACCGATAGTGCAATTGATAAGGCTGGCTAAGTCATTGGTAAAACCATAATTAAAGCAGTGAACAGCAAATAGAAAATCGGGTTTTAAGACTATTGGGGAGGCTAAAATGGCTTCAGTAAAAAAAGAACATGAATTGATTGTTTCAGTCAGTCCGCATATAAGAAATGCGGAAACCACAAGTCATATAATGTGGAGTGTTACTCTCTCGCTTCTGCCGGCCACTTTAATGGGAGCGTACTTCTTTGGGCCGAGGGCTGTACTTATAATTGCGATTTCAATAGTAAGTGCTATCATATCCGAAAATTTGTTCCAGAAATGGCTGAAAAAAAAGATAACAATTAATGATGGGAGCGCTTTTCTTACAGGCCTTCTTCTTGGACTTAATCTGCCTCCTTCCGTGCCATTTTATATACCGGCAATCGGCTCTTTTGTTGCGATAATAATCACGAAACAACTATTCGGTGGACTTGGTTTCAATGTTTTTAACCCAGCACTAATAGGCAGAGCTTTCTTGCTGATTTCCTTTCCTAAGCTTATGACTGTATGGAAAGAACCTACAGCAGCCTTTATTCAGTTGGACGCAAAAACAACCGCCACCCCGCTGGGATTGCTTAAAGAAGAAGGGTTAGCAAAACTGATTGAGTTGTTCGGCGATAAAGCAAATCTTTATACACAGCTATTAGTTGGCCACAGAGCTGGATCTATAGGCGAAACATCCGCAATAGCCTTATTGATAGGAGCTGCTTTTTTATTATATAGAAGATATATCTCATGGCATATCCCCGTGTCATTTCTCGCCACTTCGGCTGTAATAGCGTGGATATTCGGTGGGACATCGGGCTCTGGTGCGTTGTTTGCTGGCGACCCGATCGTTCATGTTTTAAGTGGCGGCATGATGCTCGGCGCCTTTTTCATGGCGACTGATTATGTTACAACTCCGTCAGTAAAAAAAGGACAGATAATCTTTGGTGTTGGGTGCGGCTTTCTAACAATGCTTATAAGGCTAAAAGGAGGCTATCCTGAAGGCGTAATGTTTGCGATATTAATAATGAATTGTTTTGCGCCGCTGATAGACAGAGGAATTAAAACAAAGGTTTTTGGGGCAAAAAAGACTGCAAGTGCAGGGGGTAAACAATGACTGCCAAGGACATTATAAAAATAACAATAAATCTTGTTGCCATATATATTATCGGCGGACTCATTCTTGCTTCAGTTTACGCAAAAACTTCACCAATAATATTCAGAAACGCCATTATTGAAAAAGAAGAAGCGCTAAAAAAACTTGTCCCTGATGCAGACAGCACAGAAAAACTCGGCGACTGGTTAATACATGGGAAAAAAGCCGAGTATTTTGCCGTTAAAAAAGAAAACGAGATTATCGGATATGTAATACAATCCTATGGCAAAGGTTATTCAAGCTATATAAATGTCTTAATCGCCGTAGACAACGACTTAAAAGTAAAAAAAATAGACATTCTCTCTCATGCTGAGACACCCGGACTCGGAGATGAGATAGAGACAGACTATTTTAAAAATCAATTTATTGGAAAGGGCATTGAAAATATGAAACTTGTGAAAACCGAAACTGCCGATTACATACAGGCAATCACCGGCGTTACCATTTCGTGCAGAGCGGTTACAAACGATGCAGTAAAGAATGGCCTTGCCTTTCTTAGCGATACAATGAAAGAAGGAGGCAAAGAACATGGCGCAGCAAAGCACGAGTAGTTACTGGGAACTGATTAAAAATGGAATAATAGCAGAAAACACCATATTCAGATTGGCTCTCAGTCTTTGCCCGGCTATAGCCGTAACAGGCGGGTTAAGAAACGGAGTGTTGATGGGAATAGCCGTTCTGTTCGTCCAGGTCATGGTTAATGTAACCATTTCCATGATTAAGGGCTTCATTCATCCTAAAATAAGGCTGCCTATTTTTATGCTTGTAATATCCGGATGGGTCACTATTACTGATATGTCAATGGCGGCTTTTGCAAGGGAAGCTTACAGACAGATGGGTCTTTATATTCAGTTGATTGTGGCATTTGCATCAATTCTCGCGAGGGCAGAGATGTTTGCAAGCAAGAATAAAGTGACGCCTTCCATGTTTGACGGCATTGGAATGGGGCTCGGTTTTTTATTCGCTCTTACAACAATAAGTTTCTTCAGGGAACTTCTTGGCAAAGGATCATTGTGGGGCTTCCCTATTGTTGATACAAAACCTCTTCTTATAATGATTTTGCCTGCTGGCGGTTTTTTTGCTGTTGGAATATTAATGGCATTTTTTAACTGGATAGACTCAAGATATCTGAAGAAAAAAACGGCAAGCCATTAACGACGAAGGAGGCATTAGATGGATCTGGATTTCACAAAGCTATTTCAACTCATAATCTCGGCATCTTTAGTAAATAACTTTGTTTTCACGAGGTTTCTTGGCTTATGCATATTCTTTGGGGTTTCTAAAAAAATGGAAACAGCCGTTGGAATGAGCATTACATTTACTGCTGTAATGATGATAAGCGCAGCAGCAAGCTGGTTTATTTTCAATTACCTTATGGTTCCCCTTGACATCACTTTTCTTAAGATTATTGTGTTCATAGGCGTAATCGCGGGAATAGTTCAGGCATCGGATACTATAATGAGGAAATTATCTCCGGACATTTACTATAAACTCGGCATTTACCTTGCCCTTATCTCAACCAACTGTATTATTCTCGCAGTACCCCTTATTAATGCGAGTGAGCAGTACAGCCTCATTGAGGGCATAACATTCGGACTCGGTTCAGGAATTGGTTTCGCACTGGCTCTAATAATTATGGCAAGCATTCGCGAAAAACTCGAGCTCGCTGATGTACCTGTGCCATTTAGAGGTCTGCCTATTGCCTTTGTTGTTACAGGACTGGTTGCATTGGCTTTTACAGGTTTTTCAGGGCTAATCACACTTTAGCATGGATCAATTTAGCAGAAGAGCATCGGTTTTATCTCTTTTGTTATAATATTACATAAGGAGTAAAAAACATGTTTAATTCCTGCGTTATAAAAAAATCAGATATTAGTACAACTCTATGTATCCTCATAATCTGCTTACCTGTCTTTACGCTTTTACCTTCTATCGCATATGCTGGCGTTGGGGGCGGGGTTGAGGCAAAAGAGCATGTTGATCTAATGCCTTTATTAAAATTTACTACCGTGTTTCTGTCGGGTCTTGGCGCAATATTCGGTCTTGGACTCGCATTTGCCGCAAAAAGGTTTGCCGTGCAAATTGATCCACGTGTAGAACAGGTTAAAGATGTTTTAGCGCATGCACACTGCGGGGCCTGCGGTTATGCAGGATGTGAGCAATACGCTGAAGCTGTTGTTAAAAATCAGGATGTGTCCCCCAATTTATGCATACCTGCCGGCGCAAGGGGCGCTGAAGCTGTTGCTTTAATTACAGGGAAAAAAGCAAATATAAAAGAACCAATTTTCTCAAGGATAATGTGTCAAGGAGCTTGGAGTAAATCAGTAAAGAGATTTAAATACGAAGGTGTTCAGGATTGCAGAGCAGCTGTTCTTGCAGGCGGTGGCGACAAATCATGCATCTATGGCTGTCTCGGTTACGGCACATGCGCAACTATATGTCCCTTTAACGCTATAACCATGAGCAATGACCATCTTCCAATCGTTGATCTGACAAAATGTACTGGCTGCGGAAAATGTGAGGGGGCGTGCCCAAAAAAAGTGATAGAGATTCTGCCAGCGTCAAAGGCAGTAGTTATAGCATGCCATTCAAAAGATAAAGGCGTTGACACGAGAAAGCATTGTCAGGTTGGCTGTATTGCCTGCGGTAAGTGTGTGAAAATATGTCCTTTTGATGCACCTTCTATTTCTAACAACCTTTCAAAAATTGACCCTCAGAAATGCCGTGTATGCGGCTTATGCGCAGGCGTATGCCCCACAACGGCAATTTATGACTTTATATCAAAAAGGCCAAAGGCTTCCATTACTGATAAGTGTATAGGCTGCCAGATTTGTATGAAAGCATGCCCTGTTAATGCTGCAACCGGGGAACCAAAAAAGATGCATTCTATTGATAAGCATAAATGCGTAGGATGCGGTATATGCACAGCTAAATGCCCTATACAAGCGATTGATGAAACATTCAATGCAGCTGAGGTGTTTGCAGCGGCTGAAGCAAAAAAGAAGAAAGCTGTAGCAGCATAACGAAGTAGTAAATCAAAAATTAAAAAAGCTCGATATCACTAAAATATCGAGCTTTTTTTTCATTTGTTAATCCGGCGGCTTCTTACTTTCCCATGACCTCGCGGTCATAGTATCATCAGCCTAGGAGGTCTTAACTTCCGTGTTCGAAATGGGAACGGGTGTTGCCCCTCCGGTATAACCACCGGAAATTTATAATAGCATAACTTATCTTAAAAATGCAAGGATAAAAAAAATTGACAAAAAGGGAAGATAGGAGGGAAGTGGTCAAGG
>JBBILM010000035.1:0-18311 GCA_037444915.1 Nitrospirota bacterium
TGCACCTCCAATGTCGAGTGAAGACAGAGTGTTTGGGTAATAACAATCAAGCTTTTTCAGGAGGGTAAAATGAAAAAAACTATTATATTTATTATCTTTGTACTTATTTCATTTGCGAGCCTGTCATATGCCGGACTGTTTGATTCAATAATCCCGGGCATCGGAAGTCAGGCAGGTAAAACTACTGATGATGGCACAATAATATCAGGGCTTAAAGAGGCATTGTCCATTGGAACCGAGAATGCCGTAAAAAATGTGTCGCAGGTCGATGGATACTTTGGAAACGAGGCTATAAAGATACTTATGCCTGAAAGCATACAAAATGTGGCAAATGTCTTAAGCAAAGTGGGATACCAGAAAGAAGTTGACGCGTTTATCCTCAGCATGAACCGGGCAGCAGAAAAGGCAGCGCCGAAGGCAGTATCTTACTTTGTTGATGCCATAAAACAGATGACATTTGAAGACGCCAGAAAGATACTTAATGGAGGCGATACAGCGGCAACAGAGTATTTTAAAGGCAAAACAAATAAAAAAATTTATGATGCCTTTAAACCCATAATATCAACGAGCATGAACGAGGTGGGAGTAACCAAATATTATAAGGACATGATGGCCAAATATGAGACCATCCCTTTTATGCCTAAAGAATCGCTTGATCTGGATCATTACGTGACAAACAAATCCCTTGATGGGCTTTTCTACATGGTGGGTGAGGAGGAGAAGAAAATCAGGACTAACCCTGCGGCAAGGGTCACGGACCTGCTTAAGAAGGTCTTCGGAAATTGATCGAAGGCGCATATCGCTTGCATTTACTGTTTAAATAGGTGTTATATATCGGATAAATGTTATTAAGAATACGTGAAGCCCTTAAAAGTAAGCCGCGTCTTAAAAAGGCAGTAGCCGGACTGCTCATATTTCTTATTTGTTTTACTATAGTGGGCGCTCTGATAATGCCTCCTGTAGTAAAATCCGTGCTTGCGAGTAAACTCTCCGAGAAATTGCACAGGGATGTGTCGGTTCAATCAGTAAGAATAAATCCTTTCAGTCTTTCGATAACATTGCGCGATTTTTTAATAAAGGAAAGGAATGCCGGGCAATCGTTTATATCTTTTGAAGAGTTGAATGTGAATATCCAGAGCATTTCATTGTTTAAAAAGGGCGTCATAATCGCTGAATTAAAACTGAGGAACCCTTTTGTGAGTCTTGTTAGAAATGAAGATGGAACATATAATTTCTCGGACTTGTTAAGTGATAACGATGCAGATAAAACAGAGACAAAATCGCCATTTTTATTTTCATTAAATAACGTGCAAATATCTGATTTAAGCATGGATTTTTCGGACAGGCTTAAAAAAAGGGAGCACACCCTTCGCAATGGGAATGTGACAATACCGTTCCTGTCCAACCGTCCGGCGCATGTCCAGACATTCGTTAACCCATTCTTTGCCGCCAATATAAACGGACAGGAGGTCTTATTCTCAGGCTCAACCAAGCCTTTTGCGAATTCCATGGAAACGAATATTGATGTTGAAATTAAGGATGTTGATATCCCTCATTATCTTGGTTACAGTCCTTTTAAGATGAATTTCAAGCTTTTATCAGGCCTGTTCAGCACCAGAACGTCGGTTTCCTATATACAGTACAAAGACCGTGCCCCTGCGCTTTCGGTAAACGGCCAGACAGAGCTTAGAAACGTAAAGATAGTTGACAATATGGATAATTCCATACTTAGCCTCTCTGGATTGAATGCTGAAATCGCTTCATCTGATTTGATCGCGAGGCAGATATTTTTTTCGATTATCGGAATCGAGTCGCCAGAATTGAATCTTTTAAGAAATGCTAATGGAGATCTGAATATCCTGTCTCTGATCTCTGAGAAAGCAGAAAAGAAATCAGATCGACAGAACAAAGGGTCAAAAAAGCCGCTCATTGAAGCGGAATCAATCGTCCTTAATAAAGGCAAGGTCTTTTTCACTGACAAAATTAAAGGAAATTTCAGAACCGACCTTGAGGATTTATCTATAAAAATAAGCGGTTTTAGTACTCAGGAAAATAAAAAAACGAGAGCTGAAACGTCTTTTAAAAGTGAATCCGGTGAGCATTTTCGTCTCACATCCTTGTTCTCGATAGTCCCGTTTGAGGCTTCTGGGGCCGTGGAACTCAGCGACGTTGTTATTAAGAAATATGCCCCATATTTTCAAGACAACATCCTTTTTGGAGTAAGAAGCGGAGGGGTTGATTTAAACGCAGATTATTTGTATGTAAACAGCAATACATCGCCGTTGATAAAAGTTACTGGTTTGCGCGCAAAGCTGAAATCTCTGAGACTCGGAAAGAAAGGCGAATCAGAGGATTTTTTGAGCCTGCCGTCTCTGGTCATCGATAATTCATCAATTGATTGGCAAAAAAGAGAGGTTGTAATAGGCCATTTAACAACAGAAAACGGCAAGATAGCTGTAAGGCGCTACCATAATGGGAAATGGAATTTGGCCACGCTCACAAGTGATGCAGGGGACAATAAGGCTAAAACCGAAAAGAGAATTAGTGGGCATGCTGATAAAAAGTGGGCTGTTACTGTGAAGTCCTGCTATTTTAATCGGTATGCGTTCAGGCTTGATGACATGGCGCCGGATCAGGCCGTAAAACTTGAAGCTGACAGGGTGGCAATAAGGGCTGAAAACATATCTACAATCAGGAACAGGAGGGGGAATGTCGATTTGTCGTTAGTTCTCAATGGCAGGGGAAAAATCTCCGCAAAAGGGTCATTAGGCATTGAGCCTACTTTATCCAATATGAGGGTTGCATTGAAAAACATTCCGATAGTGCCTTTTCAGCCTTATTTAACTGACAGGATAAATATATATATAACCGATGGAAGCCTGTTTTCAGAAGGATTGATGTCCCTTAAATATGACACGCAAAAGGGAGTAAATATAACGTATCAGGGAGAGGCGTCATTAAACCGCTTTGCTTCAGCGGACAAGATAAAAGCGGACGACTTTCTTAAGTGGGAAACGCTTCATTTAGATAAAATGGACATAGGATACAAACCCCTAAGTGTAAAAATCGGAGAGGTGGCGCTGTCTGATTTTTATTCCCGGATTATTATTAATTCGGATGGCACAATGAATGTCCAGAATATAATAAAAAAAGAAGATAAGCCCGAAGAACTTGACGAACCTGCTCAGCCTGCCGGGCCTGCTAAAGAACCTATTGAGAAGCGTATGGATATTGACAAGGTGACAGTGCAGGGCGGAACAATAAATTTTTCAGATTACTACATAAAACCCAACTATTCAGCAAATTTCTATGAAATCGGAGGCAGGATATCCGGCCTATCATCAGAAGAAAACAGGTTTGCCGACGTAAATCTAAGAGGCAAGCTTAATAATTATGCCCCTCTGGAAATCACGGGTAAGATAAATCCTCTTAGAGACGACCTGTTTGTGGATCTGTCTGTATCCTTCAAGGACATGGATTTAAGCCCTGTTACGCCTTATTCCGGCAAGTATCTTGGCTACACCGTCGAAAAAGGCAAACTGTCTTTGAACCTCGAATATCTCATTGTGAACCGCAAACTCGACTCTGAAAACAAGATATTCATTGATCAGTTGACCCTTGGAGATAAAGTCAGCAGTCATGAGGCAACAAAGCTGCCTGTTAAACTTGCAATCGCCCTTCTAAAGAACAGCAGGGGAGAAATCAGTCTTGATATGCCTGTATCCGGAAGTCTTGACGATCCTGAATTCAGCACCGGAAGGGTAATAATTAAGATGCTTGTCAATCTACTTGTCAAGGCTGCTACTTCTCCGTTTGCCCTTCTTGGCGCAATATTCGGAGGCGGCGAAGAAATGAGTTATGTTGAATTCGATTTTGGAAGCAGCCGTTTGAATGAACAATCGATTAATAAACTCGAAAAACTTGGAAAGGCGCTGAATGAGAGGCCTTCCTTAAGAGTTGACATGGTTGGTCATGTGGATATAGACAAGGATAGGGAAGGTCTTAGAAAGTATATTTTTGACAGAAAGATAAAGGCGCAGAAATTTAAGGAGCTCGCAAAAAAAGGTTCGGCGCCGCAATCGGTTGATGATGTGATAATGGAGGAAGGAGATTATGCGAAATACCTTAAGATGGCCTATAAGCATGAGGACTTCCCCAAGCCTAAGACGTTTTTTGGCTTTTTAAAGGACATTCCTAATGCTGAAATGGAGAAGCTTATGTTCACGCATATAATTGTTTCTGATGATGAACTCAGAAACCTTTCTTCTCAGAGGGCGCAAAAAGTGAAGGATTATATTCTGAAGACCGGCCATGTTGAGCCTGAAAGGATATTCCTGATTGAGCCTAAAACATTGGAGCCGGAAAAAAAAGAGGATGTCAAAAACAGCAGGGTTGATTTTAAGCTGCACTGACCCACTCAATGCAGTTATATATTGGCTTGAACAGATAAAAGCCTTTATCCTATATTCGGCAGTTGACAGAACTGTCTTTCGCTCTAAACGCCCTTTTTCTGCCGTTCTAAGCTCATTTCACTACAGCCGTGAAACTCACCCTTTGGGTTCGGACACTCACGGCTGCTTAACGCTCCATTTCTCTAAGTACGGCAACGAAAAGAGGGCGATACCGCTCAATTCAGCCCTGACCAACTGCTGTTTTTAGGTTGATGTCAATTTTTGGCAAATAATAAGGCCGGTATTATTAAGGTGGTGGGCAGTGAGAGAATCGAACTCCCGACACGGGGCTTTTCAGGCCCCTGCTCTACCGACTGAGCTAACTGCCCGTAAAAAAGACTATAAAACATTAAAATTTTACGCCACTAAAAGTCAAGCCGCATCTGGTATTCTGTCTTCTGACACCCCGAAAAACAGGCTTAATATGCTATAATCAGGCTACTTAATAATCTTGTCAGTTTTTTCGGAAAACCTTTATGCAATAAAGGTATATAAATAAATACTTTAAATTTAACAGGCGGTAATAACATTGTTGGATTTGCTGAGACAAATTAGATGGCAGGATGTAGTTGACATACTTCTTGTTTCGATTATCTCTTATCGCGTTCTGCTGATAATAAAAGGCACAAAAGCCGCCAAGATGCTCGCCGGGCTCGTTGTTCTATTAACCGTGTCCTTTTTGTCAAAGTTTTTCGAGCTCTATACAATGGACTGGATATTGTCGAGTTTCTGGTCGCAGCTTGTTATAGTTCTTATAATAGTTTTTCAGCCTGAGATAAGAAAAACGCTTGCCCAGATGGGCGAGTCTTCATTCCTCGAGAACTTCACCTCTGCCGAAGAGTTAAGATCCCTGGAAGAAATAGTGAGGGCGGCAGTGGCGCTTGCCAACAGAAAGATAGGGGCATTAATAGTCATTGAAAGAAAGGTGAGTCTGAAGGACTACGTGGAAATAGGAACGCCGCTTGACGCCAAGGTTACAAAGGAATTGCTGTTAAGCATATTTCATCCTGCTTCGCCGATTCACGACGGCGCGATTGTAATCAAAGGAAACAGGGTTATAGCAGCCGGATGTTTTCTGCCTATCATATTAGGCACTGATGTCAGCAAGGCGCTCGGAACACGGCACAGGGCAGGCATTGGAATTACGGAAGAGACAGATGCCGTTGCGATAATTATATCTGAGGAAACAGGCACTGTGGCCGTGGCAATAGGAGGAAAGCTCGAGACCCGCGTTGATATGGGATCATTAAGAGACATGCTGACGGATCTGTTTACCAAGGTAAGAGTGGATAATAAAAAAAGCCCGTCCAAATGGCCCAAGTCACTGACCATTAGGAAAAGGTGAAAATAGCAAGCACTTCCCGCGTGACGGGAGAGGCCTTGGCAGGCCGTATTATTAATATGATAGAACTTAATAATTTATGAAAGAGATAATATTTAAAGATATCTGGATAAAGATTTTATCGCTTTTTCTTGCCATGTCCCTTTGGATATTTATTACGTACAGGGGACAGTCTGAACTGGCCGTTGATGTGCCTGTTGAATTCAAAAACCTGCCTGCCGGTCTTGAGATATTAAAACAAAATATTAAAAACGTCAGCCTGAATATCAGGGGAAATGAAAGGGTTCTTAAAGGATTGCGTCCCATGGATATAAGAACGGTTGTGGATCTGTCCAATGCGAAAAAAGGAGAGGGAATATATTACATAAATGCTGACAATATTAAAATTCCGGGCTCTATAAAGGTGTTGAGGATTGAGCCATCCAATTTAAATGTGGTGATTGACGAATCCGTATCAAAGACAGTGGCTGTAAAAGCATCCATATCAGGCTTGCTCGAAAAAGGGCTTAAAGTAAAATCTGTTGAGTTAATGCCATCAAGCGTTGTTGTGGAAGGCCCGAAAACAGAGGTCGAGAAGATCTCGGTTCTGAGAACAGAATCCATTGATATTACGGGCATTGATACAGACATAATGCAGGATGTCAAGTTTAATTTGCGGGGCAGAAATATCAGGACAAAGGTATCAGAAGTGACTGTTAAGATCAAGATATCGAGGGATTGAAATATGAAACTGTTTGGCACTGACGGAATAAGGGGCAAGGTTAACAGAGCGCCCATGACGCCTGAAAATGTCTTGAGAATCGGCATTGCCGCGGCATCGATTCTCAGGAATGATCACGGAAGACAGACGATTTTGATAGGTAAAGATACGCGCATTTCCGGGTATATGATAGAGAGCGCCTTGACATCCGGGATTTGTTCAATGGGCATGAATGTAACGCTTGTCGGCCCTATTCCAACGCCTGGCGTGGCCTTTCTCACAAGGACACTAAGGCTTGACGCGGGCATTGTAATATCAGCATCCCATAATCCTTTTGAAGACAACGGAATAAAAATCTTTTCATCTGACGGTTTCAAGCTGTCTGATAAACTCGAAAAAGAGATTGAGCAGCTTGTGGCTGATAAGGACTTTCCCGCAAAAAGACCCTCCCGTGAAAAGATTGGAAAGGCGTCAAGGCTCGATGATGCAACCGGAAGGTATATAGAGTATATAAAATCCATAATCCCCAAAGGCATAGACCTCGAAGGACTTAGGGTGGTCGTTGATGCTGCCAATGGGGCTGCCTATAAGGTTACGCCAACCCTGTTAAAAGAACTGGGCGCTGAAGTTATATCAATAAATGACAAACCGGACGGGATTAACATAAATCAGGAGTGCGGTTCTGTGCATCTTGACAGCATTATCAGGGCAGTAAAGGAAACAAACTCGCACATAGGCATCGCGCATGACGGCGATGCTGACAGGACGCTTTTTGTGGATGAAAAGGGCGGAATAATTGACGGAGATGTAATATTAGGATTATGGGCACACCAGCTTAAAAAGGAGGGCAAACTTAACGGTGATACAGTTGTCGCCACAGTAATGAGCAACCTTGGTCTCGAAAAATACCTGTCCGGTCACGGCATAGAATTGATAAGGACAAAGGTTGGGGACAGATATGTGGTGGAAGAGATGAGAAAAGGAGGATACAATCTTGGCGGAGAACAGTCAGGTCATATAATCTTTTTTGATTACAACACCACAGGCGATGGCCCGATAACAGCGCTGCAGGTATTGTATCTGATGAGGAAGAGAAACTGCCTTATATCAGAGCTGACAAAAGACATATATCTTTATCCTCAGGTGCTTTTAAATATCCCTGTTGGCATAGCAGCCACTGCTCCGGCAAAAGGAAGCAGGTCAGCCTCTGGCAATATCAGGGAAGACGCAGCAATAAAGCGTGCAATTGACAGTTCAACGAAAAAGCTCGGAAACAGGGGCAGATTGCTTGTCAGGCCATCTGGCACTGAGCCGAAGATACGGGTAATGGTTGAGGCAGAGGATGCGGACATGGCAAAGACAGTGGCAGAAGATGTGGCAGGGGTCATACGCAAAAGATTAGAAGGAAGCAGTTGAAATAGTTAATCAGGCTTTGCCCGATTATTCATAAAACTATGTTCTGCCGCTATTGTGTTTAATTTATGAATAAAGTGGCTTGAAATTCAGGGTTTATGTCATCGTGAGCTATTTTATTTCTTTTATCTGCGGCACAGCCTTTTTTTATATCCATAGATTCTTCCCGATTTTCGGCCTTTTTGCGTTTCTGGCTCTGATAGTCCTGTTCATAATAACCAAATATAAGAAATTATCATTCACTTGCATTCTCTTATTAGTCCTCACAGCTCTTTCCGGTTTTTATTATGCAGATTATTCACATAAGCCTGTTGCTTCTTTTTCAGACATGGCTGGAAAGACCCTCGAGATTAAAGCCGTCCCCCAAACCGAAGCCGTACTTCTAAATAGCCGGCAACCCCTTTTTTCACAGGTTGTGGAGATAGTTCATACAGGGAACCCTCAAAATTCCGGTCAGGATTCTATCAAACATCTCAGGGAGTTGCGCCTCATTGGAAATTTCCCGTTAAGAATGGAAAGGCAATATATTATTAATGCCCGCATATCACGGGATTCGGTTTCCTTAAATCCCGGCTCCAACACCAAACTTGTTTCAGGATACATAATTGACGCAAAAGAGGCCGGATATTCAGACAGAGGCTTTTTTAAGAGGGCAAGAACAAAGGTCAATAGTTATATTTCAGAGAATTTCCCGGAAGAGTCAGCGGCATTTTTGATGTCAATAACTACAGGAGACCGCAGTTTAATGACAGGGCAGATAAGGAAAGCCTTTAATGTTACTGGCATGGCTCATATATTAAGCATTTCAGGCGCGCATTTCGGACTTCTGCTTTTTATGCTTTTCACCGCATTCAAACTGCTTATAAAGGCAATGCCAAACAGCCTGTTGGTCAGGATTACCGTTTATCTGACACCTTCGCAGATCGCGGGCATTATGTGCATCCCTTTTATTACAGGCTATTTGGGCATATCTTCAATGAGCATCCCCTCAATACGCGCGTTCATTATGATAAGCCTTTTTCTTTTCGGACTCTTAATTCAGCGAAAGGGTTTTTGGCTTAACACACTGCTTTTGGCTGCGGCGATTATAACCATAATACATCCGGACTCTGTGACCGACCTTTCGTTTCATCTCTCTTTTCTCGCGGTTTTATCAATAGGCATTGTTTCAGAAAAAGGGGACTCAGCCGGAGAAAAAAAAGCAGCTAAAGGGCATGAAGCCGGAATTGCAGGCGGCTTTTTTCTTTGCAGGTCCGCTATTGCGAGCTATTTCTTCTCTGTTTTGAAAATCTCCCTTGCCGCAACCATTGGCACAGCTCCGCTTGTTGCCTATTATTTCCACTATTTTTCTACTGTCTCGCTCATAACCAATGCGGTTATCACTCCTTTTATAGGCTTTATAATACTTCCCCTTTCGCTCGTCTCGTCATTTATATTTCTGGCAATCGGGTTTTTTCCGTTCGTTGGTTTAACCGAGAAACTTACCGCTTTTATGCTGAATGGCGTCAAACAAATAGCGCAATTCGATTTTGTGAGCATCAGTGTTCCCGCGTTTCCTTTTATTCTGATCGCTTTTTTTTACATCGGGATGTTTCTTTATCTGTTTGCGTGGCACAACAATATGTCAGGAAAGTTCCGCAAGGTATCTGTAATCATAGCCGTAACTCCAGCCATAATTTACGGCATCATAAAAATTAATGAATACAAAGGCATTCATATAACATATCTGGATGTTGGACAGGGAGATTCTGCTGTAATAAGGCTGCCTGACAATAAAACATTGGTTATTGATACAGGCAAAAAAGGCTTTCAGGCAAACGCATTTCTTAAATATTCCGGAATAAGGACAGTAGATGCAGTTGCTCTTTCTCATGGCTCTTCTGATCATGCTGACGGACTGCGGCATCTCGCGGATAATTTCAGGATCAATGAAATATGGGATAATGGCAGGCTTATTTATCCGGAAGGGCTATTCCCCCAAATATACGACAGGCCTTTCCACAGAAAACTTCAGAGAGGGGATGTAATAGAGGGCAAAGGCTATAGTATCCTTGTTCTGCATCCGTATAAGGAATTTTATACAAGGCGCGAAAAAGGCTATGAAAATAATGATTCCCTTGTGCTGCGGATTCAGACTGATAAAAACACATTTCTTTTTACCGGAGACATTGAACAGGAAGCCGAAGAGGACATATCATATCTCGGCGAGCAGATTAAAAGCAGTGTCTTAAAGGTTCCTCACCATGGAAGCCGGACATCGGCATCAGAAGTGTTTATATCTGCTGTTTCCCCGAAAGTCGCTGTAATAAGCGCTGGCCGGAATAATATATACGGACATCCGCACGGAGAAACACTCGATATGCTCGGAAACGCCCAAATATTCAGAACAGACAGGGATGGCGCGATAGGCATCAGGGAACTTTCTGACGGAAGCATTGTCATCAAGACGTGGGAGCAGTTCAGTCTTAAGCAAGCAAAAACATTGGATGATGAATTCAGGAATTTTAAAAGACTCTGTGAGGTATGGTAAAATGACAGCTATGATAGTGATTGTTGATTACGGCATGGGCAATATCAGAAGTGTTGAGAAGGGTTTTATAAAGGTTGGCGCTGACGTTAGGGTAACGTCGGATCCCGCGGTTATAGCTGATAGCAAAGGAATAGTTCTTCCTGGCGTCGGGGCATTTAAGGACTGCATGAAAAACCTTGGTAATCTGAACCTCCTCGATACTATCGTTAAAGAGATTCAGAAAGGCAAGCCTTATCTTGGAATGTGTCTTGGATTGCAGCTGCTTTTCACAGAGTCCGAGGAGTTCGGCGTATGCAAAGGCCTTGATGTGTTCAAGGGCAAGGTCGTTAAATTCAGCTTTGACGCAAAAAATACTGCTCAAGGCTTAAAGATACCTCACATGGGATGGAACACTGTCAAGCTTTTAAAGAGACCTCCCATATTCACAGATATTGCGGACAATTCATATTTCTATTTTGTGCACTCTTATTACGTTGTGCCGGATGACAGCGCCATTATTGCGGGTACAACCGAATACGGCATTGAATTCACATCCATGATATGGAAGGACAATGTATTTGCGACCCAGTTCCATCCTGAAAAGAGCCAGGAACTGGGCTTGAAAATACTCAAGGGCTTTAAAGACTTCGTAATAAGCCAATGACCTTAAAAAGCGTAATCCTCGGCACTGCCGGCCATATTGACCACGGCAAAAGCTCCCTCGTACAAGCTCTCACAGGCACTGACCCTGACAGACTGAAAGAAGAAAAGGAAAGAGGCATAACAATAGACCTCGGCTTTGCAAATATTTCGTATCCTGATGGCATGTCTGTCGGCATTGTGGATGTGCCCGGCCACGAAAGGCTTATAAAAAACATGCTTGCTGGAGCCGGAGGCATTGACATTGTCCTTATGGTGATAGCGGCAGATGAAGGCATTATGCCTCAGAGCCGGGAGCATCTCGCGATATGCGAACTTCTTAAAATCAAGAGCGGAATAATTGTGATAACAAAGGCAGACCTCGTAAACAGCGAATGGCTTGAAATGGTTATTGACGAGGTCAAAGGGTTCGCGGGCGGCACATTGCTTCAGGACGCCCCTGTAATTGCGGTATCCGCAAAGACGGGGATGAACATAGATGCACTTAAAGAGGTGATAAGGCAGGCGAGTCTTAACGTGAAATCAAAGCTTACCGAAGGACTGTTCAGATTGCCCATTGACAGGGTTTTCACATTGAAAGGCTTTGGAACAGTCGTTACCGGCACAGCATTGTCCGGAACAATATCCGTGGATAGCCTGATCGAGATACTTCCCGCAAATATCAGAACTAAGGTGAGGGGACTGCAAAGTCACGGCAGGAGCGTTGACAGGGCGTATGCCGGACAGCGGATTGGGGTTAACCTTCAGGGTGTTGAAAAGGAATCTTTGAAAAGGGGCGATATGGTTGTTACGCCTGACAGATTCGTTCCCACGCATGCGCTGGATGCGAAACTGGAGATGCTCAAGGATGCGCCTCCATTAAAAAGCCGCAGCCTTGTCCATTTTTACACAGGCACGGCAGAGACCATTGCCAGAATCATTATATATGACAAAGAGGAGATTAAGGCAGGAGAGGCGTGGTATTGTCAGTTCAGGCTTCAGGAGCCTGTTATAGCCTTGTCTGCTGACAGGTATATTATCAGGAAGTTCTCGCCTTTGCAGACAATAGGAGGCGGAGAAATTCTTGACCCGCATCCTGTAAAGAGAAAAAAGAAGGAAGGGATAAACGACCTTATAGCTATTGAAAAGGGAAGCCCGCGCGAAAGGATTGAGACAAAGGTCAGGATGTCCCATCTCTCCGGATGCCTGTTGTCTGAAATAGAAGGATGGATACAGGGGAACATCCCTGAAATCAGATCATCTGTGGAAGGCATGCTGAAACAGGGAATCCTTGTGCAGAAAACAGAGACAAAGGGACAGAGGGATGAGAGCTATCAGCCCTCCTATTTATTTCATAAAACCGCGTTTCAAACATTTAAGGATGCTTTGATTTCAGGGCTTAAGAAATTTCACAGCGAAAATCCGCTGAAGCAGGGCATGACAAAGGAGCAGTTAAGGTCAGGGATTGCTGCTGGACAGACTGATATTGACAGGCTGTTTGATATGACCGCACAGATAGAGGATGTGGTCGCAGAGGGGGGCGTATTCAGGCTGAAGGGATTTAAGGCAGCTCTATCAGATGTGGATGAGGGTCTTAAAAGCAGGATTATAGGTCTATTAAATAAAGGAGGATTCCAGCCTCCAACAAAGGAAGAACTCGCCGGACAGTTGTCCATTAATGAAAAAGAATTGAGCGACCTTCTTAAATTCATGACAAAACAGGCTGCCCTTGTAAGGATAAATGATTCAATGTTTGTAACAACAGGGCAGTATAATAAAATGATCGGTTTATTGCGTGATTTCTACTCCCGCAAAAAAGAAATGAGCGTCGCGGAATTCAGGGATATTTTAGGAACGAGCCGCAAATATGCTGTCCCGTTTCTTGAATATCTGGATTCCCATAAGATAACCCTCAGAGTTGGGGATATTAGAAAATTCATGTTAAAATAACTTATTATGAAAAGGCGATTAATCTGGGTACCTGCTATCCTTCTTATCGGCTTCCTCTTGGGCGGCATAACCTATTATCTTTTAAGCAAAACCACGGTGAGTTCGTATGCCCCGTTTATTCCACAGGTGCCTCGCCAGATAGAGGAGACATCACGCGCGTTTTCCGAGATTGTAAAGGCGGTTTCGCCATCTGTTGTCAACATATCGAGCATAAAAACCATTAAAAAACAGCCTACTCCGTTTGATGATTTTTTTGATTTCTTTTATCCGTTTCCGGACGGAAGGGGCAAGAGATGGAAAGAGCAGAGCCTCGGCTCAGGGGTTGTCGTATCTGCTGACGGTTATATTGTCACAAACAATCATGTTGTTGAGCAGGCTGATGAGATAAAGGTGACAATGATAGATAAAAAGAGCTACAGGGCAAAAATAATAGGTTCTGATCCAAAGACGGATATTGCGATAATAAAAATAGACGCAAAAGGACTTCCCGTGATTCAGGCAGGCAATTCGGATAATCTTCAGGTCGGCGAGTTTGTTCTGGCGATTGGAAACCCGTTCGGGCTCACAAATACAGTAACAATGGGCATAATAAGCGCTGTTGGAAGGGCTGATGTCGGGATTGCGGATTATGAAAACTTCATCCAGACCGATGCTGCCATAAACCCCGGCAATTCAGGCGGGCCTTTGGTCAACACAAAAGGCGAGTTCATAGGAATCAATACAGCCATATTTTCCAAAACAGGCGGTTATCAGGGAATCGGCTTTGCAGTGCCGAGCAATATGGTGCTCCTCGTAAAAGAGCAGTTGATAAAAGAAGGAAAGGTAACGAGGGGATGGCTTGGCGTTACGATTCAGGATGTCTCTCCTGAGATAGCAGACAAGTTCGGGCTTAAGGGTGCTGAGGGAGCGCTTGTGAGTGATGTGGCAAGAGGCGGCCCGGCAAGCAAGGCAGGCATAATCAGGGGGGATATTATACTTGAAGTGGAGGGAAAGCGGATTGGCGATGTGGCAAGTCTGAGAAATATGGTTGCCCAGAGCAAAATAGGGTCTCAGATTAGCATCAGGATTTTCAGGCCTTCACAGTCCGGCGGCAAGGAAATGACACTCAGCGCCACGATAGTTGAACTTCAGTCGGAAAATGCCGAGGCGGTGCCGGGTTCTTTGCAGCCGCCAGCCTTAAGCGACAATGCCCTATCAGGCATGACAGTAATGGAGATGAACCCCGCGATAGCGAAACAGCTTGGAATAGACAAGGATGAAAAAGGTGTGGTAGTAGCGAAGATAGAGCAGGGCACATCTGCCGAAGATGCGGGCGTAAAAAAGGGCGATATAATTCAGGAAATTGACAGAAACAGAGTGAATAGTCTGGATGACTTCAACAAACTGGTTTCGAGGATTAAGCCTGATGATTCCGTATTGTTATTTATCAACCGCAGCGGCAGGCGATTTTATCT
The DNA here is from genome assembly GCA_037444915.1 of Nitrospirota bacterium. Lineage (GTDB taxonomy): Bacteria > Nitrospirota > Thermodesulfovibrionia > Thermodesulfovibrionales > Dissulfurispiraceae > JBBILM01. Next base: position 14,459 of record JBBILM010000035.1, read on the forward strand.
GGTTTTGCCGCCCCAGTAATCAAGGCTTAGTTAAAAAGGCCTTTGCACGCTGAATGCCATTCATTAAAGATTACTATTAAAAGGGGGTGAAAACAATAAATATTTTTTTCAGATCAGTCATAGTCGCGATTTTTGTACTGGCAGGTTATTCCTACGGGCTTCAGTACGGACTTGTTGTTGAGGGAATAGCCGCGGGATTCGCCTTTGCACTAATCTCTCTTTTTATTGAATCAAGGATCAGAAAAATATCCTTTGGCTCGGTTATTGCCGGACTTCTCGGATTATCATCCGGCCTCATATTTGCCAATCTGCTTTTATTCCCGGTGAGGCATATTGTCGCTAATGAAACATATCTGATATTTTCATTTTTTATGAATGCGGCGCTTGGCTATGGAGGTCTTGTTGTGGGCTTGAGCAGGGGCGGCAATCTTACTGTGCCTGCCATAATGCGTTTATTTAAGGGGCAGCAGCTTGAAGAAGACCAGAAGATCCTGGACACAAGCGTGATTATAGATGGCCGCATAGCGGAAGTGATCGAGATTGGATTTCTGGAGGGGGACTTTATTATCCCGCAGTTCATACTTCAGGAACTCCAGTACATAGCAGACTCCCCTGATCCTCTCAGGAGGTCAAAGGGACGAAGGGGACTTGACATGCTGCACAGGATACAGAAGATGACGGGTATCAGGGTCAGGATAGTGGAGGAGGAGTTCCCAAAAATAAAAGAGGTGGACGCCAAGCTTATTGCCCTGGCGCGGCTCATGAATGCAAAGGTGATAACCAATGACTTCAATCTCAGCAAGGTAGCCCAGCTTCAGGGTGTGCCCATACTGAACATAAACGAGCTCGCCAATGTGCTTAAGCCTGTCGTGTTGCCGGGTGAGAACATCAGCCTCTTTATCGCAAAAGAAGGCAAGGAATACAATCAGGGTGTCGCTTACCTTGATGACGGAACAATGGTGGTAGTGGAAAACGGCAGAAGACTCATAGGAAAGAATGTTGAAGTGGTTGTTACCAGTGTTTTGCAGACAACAGCAGGCAGAATGATATTCGCGAAACTCAAAGAAGAGGAATAATTTGGCCGATTGTTAATTTCAGTTTTATGGTTAAAAATATATATGAAATCTAAAAAGGATAAAGTTGTTGCTGTGCTTCCTGCAGCCGGTCTTGGAATGAGATTTGGACAGGACAGGAACAAGCCTTTTTATCCTCTTTTGGGCAGGCCACTGATCATCTGGCCGCTCCAAACCCTTCAGGAAACAGAAGAAATTACAGAGATACTGCCTGTTTTAAAAGAGGAGGATTTGGCAACATGCGCGGAGCTTATAGATGAGTATGGCATCTCAAAGGTGAGGCGTATAGTCCCTGGCGGAAAGGAAAGGCAGGACTCTATTTATAATGCCATCAGGGAGGCAGACGAAGACACCAGTCTGATACTTGTACATGACGGAGCGCGGCCTCTCATTGAAAGGGCTTTGGTAAGCCGGGCTATTCAGGAGCTGATTTCTTTATGCGATTCTGAAAGCGGGATTGACGGAGTAGTCCCGGGCGTACCTGTTAAAGACACCATAAAAGAAATCAGGAGTCAAAAATCAGGGGTCAAAAGTCAGGAGACAGAATCCGGAGGCGAAATTATTGTGGAAAAAACCCTGAATCGCGGTCTGCTCCGGGCTGTTCAGACACCCCAGGTGTTTTGCTTTCAGAAGCTTATGAATTCGTACAAAAAGGCAATGGCTGAAGGATATTACGCGACTGATGACGCGGCCTTGCTTGAGCGCTGCGGCGGCAGGATAAAGATAATAATGGGATCGTACAATAACATCAAGATAACAACCCCTGAAGATATTTTTATTGCAGAGGCGATGTTAAAAGGAGGTTAAGGTTTAGGCTAAGGTTGAGGGTGATTTTTTCACTATATCTTTACTTACCCTTGATATTAACCTAAGCTTGTTCTTTATGCGAATAGGAATTGGCTACGACTCGCACAGGCTTGTTGAAGGAAGGAAGCTCATCCTCGGAGGGGTGGACATACCTTTTGAAAAAGGGCTTCTCGGACATTCAGACGGCGATGCCCTTTGCCACGCAATCATGGATGCCGTTATCGGAGCAATGGGGATGGGAGACATCGGCAGCCATTTCCCTGATACTGACAAGGCCTGGAAAGATGCATCGAGCGTAAATCTGCTGAAACAGATAGTAGGACTGGCTGAATCAAAGGGCTATAGGATTGCGTGGATCGATACCACGATAATAGCTGAAAGACCGAAGATCGGGCCTCATATAAATTCCATGAAAGAGGCTGTTTCAGGAGCCGGGATTTCACCCTTAATCCTGAACATAAAGGCAAAGACAAATGAGGGAATGGGTTTTATAGGCAGGGGAGAGGGAATTGCTGTCCACGCAGTATGTCTGTTAGTGGAATAAAGAACTCGTAATGTTTTATGCTAAAGTCATATGTAAAAAAGTCTGAACGACTTTTGCGGAATCATCGAGGAGGTTGCAAATGAAAAGATTCGTTTCAGTAATTATGGCTGCGGCTTTAATTCTCGCTTTGTCTTTAAGCGTGAATCCGGCTGATGCCCAGCCAGGCATTTCTGGCAAGGTGGTTGAAACCATGAACAGCGGCGGCTATTCATATGTGTGCCTTGAGAAAAGCGGCAAGAAAACATGGGTGGCAGTGCCTGAAATAAAGGTTAAAAAAGGCTCGACCATGACATTTCAGCCGGGCTCTGAAATGGTGAATTTCGAGAGCAGGTCTCTTAAACGCAAGTTTGATAAAATTATCTTTTCAGCCGGTCCTTCAGGGAAATAGAACTTAGTACAGGCAGTAAAGTGATGAGATAAGACAATACTGTCTTTAAAAGAATTTTATTGATTTTTCAATACCCCACAGTCTCTGCTGTGGGGTTTCCTTGTGCCGTCATTCTGGCTTGTCCAGAATCTTTCTTCTCAGAAGGATTCCTCTATGAGCCGTTGGCTTCGAGCCATAGGCCGACAAGTCTATGACCCGTGGGTTCCGACCCATAGGGCGGGAATGACGATTCGCGGTTGTCTTTTTTTTAAGATACCCCGCCGTCTCTGCGGCGGGGAGGTGCATTATCCGGCTTAAGCCTGCTAAATTACAAAAACTCCCCGGAGAACATATTGCTTCTTTTTTCATGACCGATGGTGGATTCAGGGCCGTGACCTGTCAGTACTTTCGTAGCCTCTGGCAATGCCATCAGCCTGTTAAAGGATTTTTTCAGCTTTTCAATGTCACCGCCGTAAAAATCAGTCCTTCCCACAGAGCCGGCGAATAGAGTGTCTCCGGTAATCACTATATCATTTCCATAAAGGCACAACCCTCCGGGACTATGGCCCGGCGTATGAAACACCTCAAAGCTCAAACCGCCTGTCTTAATACTGTCTCCGTCGCCGAGCAGCATATCAGGCTCAGGCAGCGGGTCTAAATCAAAGCCCCAGAACGCGGCCATATCAAGGGCTGCGCTGTAAATTTCGACCTCATCCCTGTGTATGGCGACCTTTGCACCTGTCTCCTGTTTAAGGTCGCTCACTGCTCCCACATGATCAAAATGGCCGTGGGTGCAGATAATGTAATCAACCGACAGCTCATTGGTCTTTATTATGTCCATTATCCTGTCCGGCTCATCTCCGGGGTCAATGACTACTGCTTTTTTTGACGCATCATCAGCGATAATAAAACAATTAACCTGAAGCGGGCCAACAACTATCTTTTTAATGATCATATATTATCCTTCCTTTGATTTCGGTATTGTCAAAAATTATTTTCCCTCTCCTCTTGTGGGAGAGGGAAAGGGTGAGGGGTATCTTATCGCTTGAATTATCTGCATGC
>JBBILM010000036.1:0-18033 GCA_037444915.1 Nitrospirota bacterium
GCATAGGTGTAGATCCTTACTATCTAACCTTTAAAGCTCAGGAAGTCGGCTATCAACCCGAAGTTATACTTGCCGGCAGGAGAATAAATGATTATATGGGAAAGTATATAGCCGAACAGACTATTAAGGAACTGATAAAATCAGATGTTGCTGTCAAGGGCAGCAAGGTATTGATCCTCGGCTTCACATTTAAAGAAAATGTGAAAGACGTCCGGAATACGCGGGTAATAGATATTTACAATGAACTTAAAGAATACGGAGTTAATCCCTATGTTTACGATCCCGAAGCAGATGGCGCGGAAGTCCGTCATGAATATGGCATTGAACTGATCCAAAAAATAGAGGCCTTTTCACCGTATGACGGTATTATTCTGACTGTCAGGCATGACTGCTTTAAAAAACTTTCCATAGATGATATGTTGTCAATTTGCAGAAACAGCCCTGTGATTATCGATGTTAAGGGCCTGTTCAACGGAGAATCTCTTACTGCTAACGGCTTTAGATACTGGCGACTCTGATTTTATCCTCCTATGCGAGACATGGGTTTGAGTTGGAGTAAACTTCTTTCGTGATTAATCGCATGCCCTTCAGGTTTTATTTCTATAGAAAGACGCAGCAGACGCTCTATTTCTTTGTCATCTGCTCCGCATCTTAGCGCTGATTTTACATCGATTTCTGTTTGTGAGAAAAGACAAGGCCTCAGCTTTCCATCTGCTGTGAGTCTGAGGCGGTTGCATGTATCGCAGAAATGATGGGTCAGAGGACTGATGAAACCCACAACTCCGAGAGCTCCTTTTAATCTGAAATAACGGGCTGGCCCTGATCTCCTTATCTTCACGGGTGTCAGGGAGGAAATACGCGATATCCTTTCTTTGATTTCATCCGTGGATATGTATTTTTCTCTGCTCCATACATCACGGGCGCCTATAGGCATGAATTCAATGAATCTGACCTGTCTTGGCGTACTGATTGTAAGACGTGCAAATGACTCTATTTCTTCATCATTAACGCCTCTTATGGGAACCATGTTAATCTTTACTGGTTGAAGGCCAGCGTTTTCTGCCTCGCTTATCCCTTCAAGCACCTCATTAATATTGCCGCCTCGTGTTATTTTCCTGTATTTGGCCGGATCAAGAGAGTCGAGGCTGACATTTATTCTCTTCAAGCCCGAAGATGCCAGTGAAAAGGCATGTTTTTTTAATAATAAACCATTTGTGGTAAGGCTTATATCTTCAATTGCACTAATATTTCTTATGGAGGAAACAAGAAAAGGCAGGTTTTTTCTTATCAGAGGTTCTCCGCCTGTAATTCTGATTTTTTTCAAACCAAGCCCAGCCGCAATATTAACGATTCTGACAATCTCCTCATAGCTAAGAATGTCTTTGTGTTTTATATGCCTTATGCCGTTATCCGGCATGCAATAGATACAACGCAAATTACAGCGGTCAATAACTGATATTCGCAGATAATCAATGGTGCGGTCGTGTTTATCTTTTACTGGATTCGCGTGTAACTCATTGGGTGAGGCATTGTTTATCATTTCCATAAATTTAGTTTTTTCATCAATTCAGGCCTGTGCTAAAAAAATATAATTTATATAGAGGTGCCATCATTCCAGACTCTCGTGGAATGATGGCAATATTCAGATTGAGATATTTATCTGGTTTTCTTTTTTTCAACAGGAGCTTTAGGTCCAAGTTCCTGAATCTTTTTTTCCGCGAGGCCTGCTTCCGGAGATTTAGGATATTTTTCAATAACCTTTTCGAGCAAAACCTTGCCTGTTTTCCTGTCGCCTATCTCTATGAAAGAGTAAGCCTGTTTGAGCAGGGCGCTTCTGTTTTTTTCATGATTCGGGTATTTTTTAACAAAGGTTTCATATGCAAGGATAGCGTCCTCAAATTTCTTATCCGCGTAATATGTCTCGCCAAGCCAGAAATAAGCATTTGGCGCGAGCGGGTGAGCAGGGAAATCTTTTGTGAAAGATTCGAATTTCTGCCTTGCATCAGCGTATTTCTTTTCCTTGAAGGCGATTTGTGAATCATCGTATAACCTTTGAGGATCGTTATCTGCTGAAGGCGAATTTGTTTCAGCAGGCACATCTGCCGGAGCAGCCTCCTGATTATTCTTGGGCGATTCCTTTTTTTCACCCGTAAAGGAATTGATTTTTATCCTGAGTTCCTTTATCTCATTCTCCATGCTTGCTATCTTGGACTGAATCATTTCTCTCTCGGAAAGAAGGTCTTTTAATAGCTTATCCATAAAATATTTATTTTCATCAAACCTTCCCTTTAGCGTCTGAGTTTCTCTTGAGAGGTCGGATATCTGTGTCAGCAAATTCGCCTGCCCTTCTCTTATAGCATTAAGTGTATATTCTTTAACCACACCCTCTGTCCGCTCCTTAAGTGCCGTAACATCCCTTGATGTCTGAACAAGAGTGGATTTGAGTTCAGAGATGTCTTTTTTGTTAGTTACGGTTTCCATATGAATTGTCGACATATTGTTTCTCAGATTCTCCACATCAGACGTGGTTGCGCAGCCTGCTATAACGTGCAGAGCAACTCCCAGCAGAACAATCGTAATTTTATGCTTATTCGCCATTATCTTCCCTCTATCAGCACAAAATGAGCCCTTCTGTTTTTGGCCCAGCACTCGTCAGTTTGTTCACTGCACAGGGGTTTTTCTTCGCCATAACTTATTGTACTTATCCGCGCAGAAGGGATGCCAAGAGATATAAGATGCTCTTTTGCAGAATTTGCTCTTCTGTCGCCGAGACCCAAATTATATTCGTTCGTCCCTTTTTCATCGGCGTGACCTTCGATTATCACCTTTATATCCTTGTTTTTAGTAAGTATCGATGCCACCTCTTTTAGAACCGGACGGGCGTCATCCCTGATATCGTAACTGTCAAAATCAAAATAAATATCCTTAATTTTTGTTTGGAGTTCCCTGATATAGGATTTCATGTCTGAGGGCTCTATTTTCGAGAGCTGTTTCTCAGTTATGGATTCCGATGCATAATCTTTTTTGGCGTCAGTTACCGATATACCTTCCATATCACCTGTTTTTTTGTCCGCGCGCCCTGATAGAGAAGATGGATCAAGGGGTTGCGCGATTTTTTTCTGTGAACATCCAGAAATGATAAATACCGTGAAGATTACCAAAAGTGCAACAATAATTTTTTTCATTAATATCCTCCTAAAGATTTTTGAAGTTCACACTGCTTCTTCCAGCAATATCTTATGTCTAAGCAGAGATATTTCTTTCAGGCGACCTTCAAATGTTTTTTGTTCGCCAAAAAGGTTTTTGAGATAAACCCTGCTGCCCTCAGGCATCAGGATATCGACATTTTCGAGATAAAGCTCTTCTTTTCCGTCTTTATAAACATACGCATTTGCCTCACACATCGGGTTCCTCCTTGAAAAAATATAGTTTGTAAATCAATGGCATATGTCAGGAAAGCAATCCCTTAATGCCTCAATCAATTTTTCTATTAAATGGGGCAATGGCTCTTTTATTATTCCGGCGATATTAACGCCCTCCTGATTCAGCGGTATCAGTATTTTTCTCGACGGCGACGATGTTATTGCTTCAGCCATTGCTGGCGTCAGCTCGCCAAGCATGCCATTGGGGAGAACTATACTCAAAGGGCCTATAATGACATCAACCCTTGCGGCATTCCATACTATTGCGTTTTCGCCTGTTGCCCCTTTATTGGCTCTTGCCTTCATCATTGCCGTAGTAGCAGTGGAATTAGTTCCAAGGGCTATTATTTCAACGCGGTCAGCGAATTCTTCCCGTATTCTTTTTGTTATGAGGCTGCCGATGCCGCCGCCCTGTCCATCTATAACCGCTATTTTAATCATACACAAAAAGTATAGTAATAACTTAATTAGCGTGTCAACAAAAAGAGAGAAAGTTGTATTTATGATATACTTAATTCAATTAAAACTCGTATTTTACTGTGTAAGCTGATGAGAAAAGCCAAGATAATATGCACTATTGGTCCCGCTTCAAACAACCGAACGGTAATCGGAGAACTGGTTCGTGCCGGAATGGACGTGGCGCGCCTAAATTTCTCTCACGGTGATTACACTTCTCATAATAAGGCTGCATCATATATACGTCAGGAGGCGAAAAAACAGAACAGGGTTGTGTCTATTCTTCAGGACCTTCAAGGCATAAAAATAAGGCTGTCTGAGATTGAAGGCGGCAGTCTGTTTTTGAAAACAGGCGACGAAGTGTTTCTTTATCCTGGTTCTGATGTCAGCAGGGAAAAGAGCTTGTTTATATCCTACCCAGCCTTATTGAATGATTCCAAAGAGGGAGATCGAATTTTGCTGGATGACGGGCTTATAGAGTTAAGGGTTACAGAAAATACAATGAATTTGTTGAAGGCAGTTGTTGTTGAAGGAGGTGTTGTCAAATCAAAGAAGGGTGTAAATCTCCCATCATCTAAAACAACATTGCCCTCATTTACTGACAAGGATAAAGAGGATTTAAAGTCAGGGGTGCGCATAGGGGTTGATTATATCGCCATATCCTTTGTTCGGAGCGCTTCTGATGTTGAAGTCGTACGCGAGTGGGCAGAAAAAAATTGTATCAGCCTGCCGCCGCTTGTAGCTAAAATAGAAAAGCCGGAGGCTCTTGATAACATAAGCGAAATAATGGATATAGTTGACGGCATTATGGTAGCCAGGGGGGATCTTGGAGTTGAAATGTCGCCTGAGAGAGTGCCTGTAATCCAGAAGATGCTCATTGATATGGCAAACAGGAAAGCAAAGTTTGTGATTACAGCCACCCAGATGCTGGAATCCATGACAGTTCATTCACGCCCTACAAGGGCAGAGGCTAACGATGTTGCCAATGCAGTGATAGACGGAACAGACGCATTGATGCTGTCTGCTGAAACAGCTTCCGGAAAACACCCGGTCGAGTCTCTTAAAATGATGGATACGATTATAAGATACACCGAAGAAAACCTGCCTGACAGGGTTCAATCCTTTTATAAGATTGGCAATACATTTCCCGAGGCGATTGCTGACGGCGCATGCAAGGCAGCCCGTGATATCGGCGCAAAAGCGATAGTGGTATTTACTAATTCAGGTTTTACTGCAAGGCTTATCTCAAAACTTAAACCATCAGTTCAGGTGGTAGCTTTTACGCCTGAAAAAAAGGTGCTTAAAACATTGCCTCTTTACTGGGGAACTGTTCCAAAATTGATAGAAAAAAAGGTTTCGGTGATTTCTGATTCCGAATTTATGCTCGAGATAGAGAGGATTTTGCTAAAGGGCGGACTTGTGCAAAAAGGAGAAAGCATAGTTTTTGTGGCGAGTTCCGCTTTTTTAGGAAAGCCAAATATAATCAGGCTTCATACTCTGTAGGTTCGTTTCTGTTTATTCTCGTTTACATTGAAAAACTATCCTCTGTTCCTGTATCATAAAAAACCGTGAATGAAGAGAAAGTGATAAGACTCAACCTTGAAAAATTAAGGGATGAGATAGATGAAATCGATGCGCATATCGTCGAGGCTTTGAATAAGAGGGCGAATATAGCTATCGAAATAGCTAATTTAAAGAGAAGGGCAAACCTTAAATTTCATTCGCCCGAGAGGGAACGGGCTATACTTGAGCGCATTACGAGCCTTAATAAAGGCGTCTTCCCTAACGATGCCTTAAAGGTTATCTTCAGGGAGATTATTTCAGCGTCTCTTTCTCTTGAAGAGCCTCTTAAAGTCGCATTCCTTGGACCGGAAGGAACTTTTACCAATCTGGCGGCTCTCAGGCATTTTGGTTCATCTGCCATTTATGTTCCTGTTGACAGCATAAAGGATGTTTTTGACGCGGTCGAAGGGGGCAAGGCAAATTACGGACTCGTTCCTATAGAGAATTCAAACGAAGGGGTTGTCAGCTACACACTTGACATGTTTATGGATTATGACCTTAAGATTGCAGCAGAAGTAATGTTTGAAGTTTCGCATAATCTTCTTTCAAAGACTGGCGATAAATCCATGGTTAAGAAAATTTATTCTCATCCGCAGGCGACTGCCCAGTGCCGTATTTGGCTCGAATCCAATATGCCGAACATCCCTGTCTTTGAATCCACGAGCACTGCGAGGGCTGCTGAAATTGCGTCGAAAGACGAGACAGCAGCAGCAATTGCGAGTGAAATAGCTTCAAGGATATATGATCTTCACTTTATCGAAAAGCGTATTGAGGACAACAAAAAGAATTACACGAGGTTCCTCGTTATATCAAAAGACTATCCGTCAAAAACTGGCAAGGATAAGACATCTATGCTTTTTTCGGTTAAAGATAAGCCGGGCGCGCTTTATGAAGTCTTGCTGCCTTTTAAGAAATCCAAGATTAATCTCACCAAAATAGAGTCAAGGCCTTCAAAAAGAAGGGCGTGGGAGTACATATTTTTTGTTGACATGCAGGGGCACATAGACGAAAAAAAGGTCAAAAAGGGAATCGAAGAAATACGGGAAACCTGCCTCTATTTAAAACATCTTGGCTCATATCCTGTTGATGAAAGGTTTGAAAGGGAATAATCAGGTGATAAAGGCTTCGCCCCATGTATCCAAAATAAATCCTTATGTGCCGGGAAAACCTATTAAAGAACTCGAAAGGGAACTGGGTATAAAGGGAAGCGTAAAACTTGCGTCAAATGAAAATCCCATTGGGCCGTCAAAAAATGCATTGCAGGCATTAAGTGAATATCTGCTTACGGGCATGGAAATTAACAGATATCCTGACGGAAGCGGGTATTATTTGAAAAATGCCATTTCCGAAAAACTCAGAAATTCCCGGAATCTCCCGTTGAAAAGGGATGTCGGCATTGATGAAATAATACTCGGAAACGGCTCCAATGAGTTGATTGATATTGCTGTCAGGACATTTATGACGCACGGGGATTCGGCTGTAATGGCTGCCCCCTCATTTGTGGTATATTCAATGGCTGTTCGATCAGTAGGCGCAACGCCTGTTGAAGCGCCGCTCATTGACTATAGACATGATCTTATGAAAATGGCAGAAGCGGTTACCGAAAATACAAAAATGATTTTTATAGCCAATCCTAATAATCCGACCGGCACAATTAATAAAGTGCATGAATTTGAAAGATTTATGGAGAAGATTCCGGAAGGCGTCCTGGTTGTAATAGATGAGGCATATTATGAATATGTTGCGGACAGGGAATATCCGGATACCCTTCAGTATTTTATGAATGACAGGGATATTCTCATACTGCGGACATTCTCTAAGGCTTACGGACTTGCAGGGCTCAGAATGGGATATGGAATTGCGAGAAAGGATATAGTTCAGGAAATGAACAGGATCCGGGAGCCTTTTAACACCAATACAGTTGCCCAGTTAGCGGCCATTCATGCATTGGGCGATGACGAGCATATAAAAAAATCGATCGAATTGAATGAGAGAGGCAAGGCATTTCTTTATGAAAATCTTGAGTCGATGGGAGTCTCATATGTGCCGACAGAAGCGAATTTTATATACATCCCTTTAAATAATGATTCTTCAGTTGTGTATAATTTCTTGTTAAAAGAAGGCGTAATAGTGAGGCCAGTTGGGCCGAGGGAAATAAGGGTTACGATCGGATTGCCTGATGAAAATAAACGGTTTATTGAAGCACTGAAAACACTTATTAAGCAATTAAGTAATTGAGTTGTCAGGCATGTATAATGTCTTATTAACTTAATGACTTAATCGTTTAATTACTAAAACACAGGAGGAACATATGGATATTATTGTATTAAAACCGGATATATCTGACGAAAGCATCAGACATATCTTGAAAAAACTTGAGAGTAAGGGTCTGAAGGCAACCGTATCAGAGGGAACTGAAAGGAAGATTATCGGGGTGATCGGTGATACTGCAAAGGTAACGGAAGAAGAGGAAGACGCGATTCGAGCCATGGAAGGAGTTGAAAACGCGGTGCGAATATTAAAACCTTATAAGCTTGCAAGCCGTGAATTCAAAAAAGAAAACACCTTGATTGATATTATGGGCAATGAGATAGGCGGCAAGCGTATTCACGTGATGGCCGGACCCTGCGCGGTTGAGAATAAAACGATTCTTATGACGATAGCAGAAAAGGTTAAAGAAGCAGGTGCTACGTTTCTAAGGGGCGGAGCGTATAAACCGAGGACATCGCCTTATTCCTTTCAGGGATTAGGAGAGGAAGGTCTCAGATACCTGTTGGATGCAAAACAGAAAACCGGTCTCCCTGTTATTACGGAAATAATGGATCCGAGGGACATGGATGTGATTGTGGATTTTACGGACATAATACAAATCGGCGCAAGGAATATGCAGAACTTCAGGCTGCTTCTGGAAGTGGGTTCAGTGAACAAGCCTGTTTTGCTGAAACGTGGTCTTTCAGCAACAATTAAAGAATGGCTTATGTCAGCCGAATACATAATGTCAAGGGGAAATCAGAATGTCATGCTCTGCGAGAGAGGCATCAGGACTTTTGAAACCGCTACAAGAAATACTCTTGACTTAAGTGCTGTTCCTGTTCTTAAGAAACTCACCCATCTCCCGATTGTTGTTGACCCGAGTCACGGAGTCGGAAAGTGGGATCTGGTTGCGCCTATGGCAAAAGCGGCAGTGGCAGCAGGCGCTGATGCTTTAATTATTGAAGTGCACACGAATCCTGAAGAAGCCATGTCAGATGGAGAGCAGTCTTTGAAGCCGGAATCATTTGGTCAGTTGATGAAGGAACTAAGGCTAATAGCCCAGGCAGTGGGAAGAGATATATAATCTCAGAGACAGAAGTGGCTATTAGTCCGGTTATTAATAAAGCTGCCATCATAGGAGTAGGCCTGCTCGGCGCTTCCTTTTCACTTGCGTTAAAGGAAATGAATTTGTGCAGGACAATATCAGGATTCGGCAGAAGCGAGAAAAATTTAAATAGGGCAAAAGAGCGCGGAATCATTGATGACTACAGCCTTGAGGCCGCGGATGCTTGTAAGGATGCTGATTTTGTACTGTTGTCAACTCCTGTAGGCGCCTTCTCAAGCCTGGTTAACACTATTAGGGGAGATTTAAAAAAAGGCGCTGTCATAACCGATGTCGGGAGCGTAAAAGGACGATTGGTATATGATTTGGAATCATCTCTTCCAAAAGGCGTCAGCTATATTGGGGCGCATCCAATAGCAGGCAGCGATAAATCGGGGATTGATGATGCAAGGCCAAATTTGTTCAATGGCGCAAGATGTATAATCACGCCAACTGAAAACTCTGATCAGGATGCTTTAAATAAGGTTGAATCAATCTGGACTGTCATTGGCGCGAAGGTGGAACTCATGAATCCTTATAAGCATGATGAGATATACGCTGTTGTCAGCCATTTGCCCCATATTATTGCTTATGCATTGGTTAACACAGTAGGGGATATCGACTATAAATATATTGATTATTCAGGGCAGGGATTTAAGGATTCAACAAGGATTGCCCTGAGTTCTCCGGAGATGTGGAGGGATATATCGATATTCAACAGGGATAATCTCATGAAATTGCTCGGCTCCTTAAAGGAAAATCTTCAGGAGATAGAAAGGCTGCTTCAGACAGGAGATGCATCCGGACTCGAAAACATTTTTTTAAGGGCGCAGGAATTAAGAAAAAGATTAAAGTAGCTTGCCAAAAAATTGATCGGGGCAGTCAGAAAACAATGCGAACAATTGAATTATCAAAAACATCTTCTATAAAAGGCGAAATAACAGTTCCTCCTGATAAATCAATTTCCCACAGGGCAGTTATGCTTGCCTCTATTGCAGAGGGCAGGAGCAGGGTCAGAAATTTTCTGAGGGCTGAAGACCCGATAAGCACCATGAATGCCTTCAGGATGATGGGAATAGAAATCGAAGAGAAGTCAGGCAGCGAACTTGTTATAAACGGCAAAGGCATATACGGCCTTAAAGAGCCGTTTGATGTTATAAACTGCGGCAACTCCGGAACGACCGTTCGCCTCATATCAGGGATACTGTCGGGGAATCCGTTTTTTTCCGCACTCACAGGCGACGATTCTTTAAAACAGAGGCCTATGGCAAGGGTCATTAACCCTTTAAAAGAGATGGGAGCCGGTGTTTATGCGCGTAGCAGCGACAAATATCTGCCCATGGCAATAAAGGGCGGGAGTCTGAAGGCGATTGATTACAGGATGCCAGTTGCATCGGCTCAGGTGAAATCATGTCTGATCCTTGCAGGGCTTTATGCAGACGGCATAACCGCGATCACAGAACTTCAAAGATCCCGTGACCATTCTGAAAGAATGCTCAAATCAATGGGCGCAGATATAGAGATTGACGGTTTAACCATAAAGGTCAAGGGTCAGGGACTAACTGATAGGGAATTAAGTCCGATTGATGTCATGGTGCCTGCTGATTTTTCTTCCGGAGCGTTTTTTATAGCAGCAGCGCTTATTCTTCCTGACTCGGAGCTTTTGATAAAGAATATTTGCGTCAATACTACTCGCACAGGCATGCTTGAGGTCTTAAAAAATATGGGTGCTGATGTCAGGGTCGAGAATGTCAGGGATGTGTCAGGAGAGCCTGTCGCAGACATTTATTGCAAAAGCACGAATATGTTAAAGGCTGTAAAAATCAGCGGCGAGATTATACCCGCCCTGATAGATGAATTCCCCGTCCTGTGCGTCCTCGCTACACAGGCGGAGGGTATCACAGAGATAAGGGGCGCTGAAGAGTTGCGGGTAAAAGAATCTGACCGAATAAAATCAATAGCAACCGAGTTGAAAAAAATGGGTGTCGAACTTGAGGAGTACCCTGACGGTATTGCGATTAAAGGAAAAACTTCTCTGAAAGGCGCTGTTATAGAAAGCTATCACGATCATAGAATAGCGATGTCATTTGCGATTGCATCACTTATTGCTGAAGGCGTGACGACTATAAAAAATATTTCGTGCGTGGATATATCATTTCCTGGTTTTTTCGAAAAATTAGAATCAATTAAAGGGTAATTATTGAGGCGTTTAATTATGGGAAAGGTTATAGCGATAGACGGGCCTTCAGGCGCTGGAAAGGGTACTATAGCAAGGCTTCTCGCAGAGAGGTTGGGTTTCCATTATCTTGATACAGGCGCTTTATATCGGGCAGTCGCATTGCATCTCAGAAGAAACCTGATGTCTGATGATAGTTCGGACGCTGCAATTTTAGATGCCCTTAAGGGAGTATCAATTGTTTTTCGTGACGTGAAAGTATATATAAAAAAATCGGGTGATTCAGCGCAGAGAACATCATCTGATAATTTAGTTGTTCCGCCTGAAAACAGCGCAGCTTTTACGGGAGAAGATGTATCTGCTGAGATAAGAACTACAGAGGTTGGCCATTATGCGTCTGTTTTTTCTGTCAGAAAAGTTGTAAGGGATTTTCTTCTTAGTGTGCAGCGTGACGCAGCCCTTGATGACAATATTGTTGCAGAGGGGCGGGATATGACGACAGTTGTGTTCCCCGATGCATGGAAGAAATTCTATCTTGATGCTGACGAAAAGGAGCGGGCGAGACGAAGATTCCTTCAGTTAAAGGACAAAAATCCTGATGGTTCGCTTGACGAGGCGTTCAGGGATGTAAGGGAGAGGGATACGAGGGACAGCAGCCGGGATATTGCTCCTTTAAAAAAATGCGATGCGTGTTACTATATAGATACTACAAATATGAGCATAACAGAAGTGGTGGAGAAGATTTTGACAGAAGTAAATAAAGGCCATAATCTATAATCATGGATAGCAGGTATTTCTCAAAACATTTAAAGATGCGATAAGTTTATTTGATGCCTGTTTATCCGCCGAATGCAAAAGGTGATGCTGAAATTACACTTAAACAGCGGAAATGTTCGGCTCTAAGGTATCGCTATTAAAGGCTTTTCAGAACACCTGCCATTTATACCAGAAAATTTGGCTGCGGATTATGGTAAAGAACTTTTCTGAAATCATAGCATTAAGAATAATATCATTATGAGCAAGACTATAAAAATTATAAAAGCCAAACGCGCCGGATTTTGCTTTGGGGTAAAAAGGGCGGTTGACATGGCTTTTAGTACCACCAACAAAGGCGGCGGCGTTTATACTCTCGGACCTATAATACATAATCCTCAGGTGATAGAAAAGCTTTGTTCTGAAGGCATAATGCTTACTGATGACATAGATTCACCGGAAATAGAGACTCTTATAATAAGAACTCATGGAGTTCCGTTCGATATGTCCGAGAGGCTGGCTGAAAAGAAATATGAAATAATAGACGCCACATGTCCTTTTGTAAAAAAAGCTCAGGAATATGCTAAACTTTTAAAAGACGATGAATACCAGGTAGTCATTATCGGCGATAAAGAACATCCAGAGGTGAAAGGGCTGATGAGTTATGCCGGCAGTGATGTAATTGTTGTTAATAAAGATTCCGCATTGCCCAAGCTTAAAAACAGGGTTGGGGTGGTCGTGCAGACAACTCAGCCTCTTGATATATTAAAGAAATTTGTATCCGACGCAGTACAGCAAGTTAAGGAATTGAAGGTTTTCAATACGATTTGCAATTCCACAGCGCTGAGGCTTAAAGAAACCAAGGATATGACCGAGAAGGTGGATGTAATGATCGTGGTTGGCGGCAAAAATAGCGCCAACACTACTCAGCTCGCCCAATTATGCGAGTCAATGTCCATTCCGACATTTCACATAGAGACAGCGTCTGAAATACAGTATAGCTGGTTTTCTGATGTGCAGAAAGTTGGAATTTCAGCTGGCGCGTCAACACCTGATTGGATAATTAAAGATGTGGAAGAAAGAATTAGAAATATAGGAGGAGATTGATAGCATGGACATGCATTCAGAAGAAGAAACAACAGATATTGAAAAACTTTATGAGGATACCCTTCATAGGATTGCGAGCGGACGCATAACCAAGGGTAAAATCGTTTCTAAAAGAAGCGATGATGTTGTTGTAGACGTTGGATATAAATCAGAAGGAGTGGTGCCGGTCTCTGAGTTTACGTCAGAGGAACTCGCGGGTCTCAGCGAGGGAGACGAGATAGAGGTCTTTATTGAAAGAATCAATGACAGGGAGGGCGTTGTTACTTTGTCGCGTGACAGGGCCTCAAAGATAAGGGCTTGGGAGTCATTAAGCGAGGCTTATAATAATAATGAACTCGTTGAAGGAACAGTTGCCGGAAAGACCAAGGGAGGATTATTTGTTGATATTGCCGGAATAAGGGCGTTTTTACCAGCTTCCCAGATTGATATTAAGATTGTGAAAGACAAGGAAATGGATGCGCATCTCGGAAAATCAATGCAGTTGAAGGTACTGAAGCTGACAACACCGAAGGGGCAATTTAGTGAGAATCAGATTGCCGGCGCATCTGTTGTTGTTTCAAGGCGTGCGGTTGTTGAAGCTGAAAGGATGCGCATGAAAGAGGAAACCCTTAAGATAATTAAAGAGGGTGAATTGCTCAAAGGCGTGGTAAAAAATATAACTGACTATGGAGTTTTTGTCGATTTGGGCGGAATTGACGGTCTTTTGCATATATCTGACATTTCATGGAGAAGGGTAAATCATCCTTCTGAGTTTTTCAAGATCGGTGATGTCGAAGAATTTGTTGTTCTTAAATTTGACGGTGAAACAGAAAAAGTGACTCTCGGCTACAAGCAGAAAATCGCGGATCCATGGCTGACGGTTGATGAAAAATACGAACCCGGCATGAAACTTAAAGGAAAGGTTATGAATATTGCCGATTACGGCATTTTTGTGGAGGTTGAACAGGGACTCGAAGGCCTTATACATGTATCGGAGATAGACTGGGATCCAAGGCCCAAGCATCCGTCCAAGTATGTTTCTGTTGGAGAAGCAATAGAGGCAATGGTAATAAGCGTGAATAGGGAGGAAAGGAGATTATCCCTTAGCATGAAAAATCTGAAGCCCAAACCATGGCAACTGGTTGGTGAGAGTTATAAGGTTGGACAGAAGATAACAGGGAAAGTCAAGACCTTGACTGACTTTGGCGCATTTGTGCGGCTTCCTGAAGGGGTTGACGGTCTTATACATATTTCTGATTTTTCATGGACAAAACATATTAAGCATCCGTCAGAGCTTCTGAAGAAGGGTCAAAAGGTTGAAGCGGTTATTCTGAGCCTCGAGCCTGACAAGGAGAGGATGGCGCTTGGAATAAAACAGTTGGCTGCTGATCCATGGATTGAAGAAATACCTGCAAAATTCCGGCTCGGGGATGAATCCAAAGGAAAGATTTTGAAAATCACCGACTTTGGTATATTCGTAGAACTTAAGGGCGGTGTTGAGGGGCTTGTGTACTCTTCTGAAATAGATGCTTCCAAAGAGATTAAGGAAGGAGATGAGATTCCGGTAAGGATTATCAAACTTAACCCGGATGAGAGAAAAATCGGGTTGAGCATGAAGAATGTGAAGTCAGGAGAAGCAACAGAGCAGGCAACTGATGAAGATTAAAAAACCGTGCCTTTTTATAACGCTTTTCTTAGGCGTTCTGATTGTAATTAGCGCTTTTTTTACCCTCATACAAGGCGAACTGCATTTAAAGGACAGGATTGCGCTGATAAGGATAGAGGGTCCGATTATCCAGTCCATGCATGTAATTGAAGAACTGAAGGACTATATAAAAGACAGTTCCATTAAAGCCATAGTTATAAGGATCGAGAGCCCTGGCGGCGGAGTTGCGCCGTCTCAGGAGATATACGAAGAAATCCGGAAGGCGGCAGCCAAGAAAAATGTTGTCGTATCAATGGGTGCTGTCGCAGCATCAGGCGGGTATTATATAGCAGCCCCCGCAACCAAGATCATAGCAAATCCTGGCACACTGACCGGCTCAATAGGCGTAATCATGGAAATTCCTAATGTCAAAGGGTTAATGGATAAAATAGGGATTAAAACCGAGGTTATAAAGAGCGGACAACATAAAGATATAGCGTCTGCATTCAGGGATATTGGTAAAAAGGAAAGGGAGATTCTTCAGGGTGTAATGGATGATGTGCATGAGCAGTTTATAAAGGCTGTGTCAGAAGGCAGAAAGATGCCTGTAGAGGATGTTAAAAAGATAGCAGACGGCAGGGTGTTCTCCGGCAAGCAGGCCTTAAATATAGGACTTGTTGACGGACTCGGAAATCTTGAATATGCTATAGAAGAGGCTGCTAATCTGGCCGGTATAAAGGGCGAGCCGGATGTCGTGACTAAGAAGGAAAAGCTATTTATCTTCGACCTGCTGAACGGCAAAATTCCTGAATGGGCTTTGAAACTTATTCCAAATAGCGGACTTAAATATATGTATTTGCCAAAAGCAGGCATAGGCAGTTAAAAAAATGTAAAGAAAGGGGTATTTTATGACCAAATCTGTTCTTATTGAAAAAATTACGGAAAAATTTGAGGGATTAACAAAGAAACAGGTTGAGGCGATTGTAACTACGGTTTTTGACGGGATGAAGGATACCCTTGCCCGCGGTGAAAAAGTGGAGATCAGGGGATTTGGAAACTTCAGGCTCAGGCAGAGAAAGGCCAAGATTGCCCGCAATCCAAAGACCGGCGAAAAAGTAAGCGTTCAGGCAAAAAGTGTGGTGCATTTCAAGGTGGGCAGGCCATTTCATGATGCCCTTAATAAGAAATAGGATATGGCAATACATATATAGGAGGTCATTAATAATATGGCTTACAAAGACTTGCGGGAATATATTTCATTGCTCGAAAAAAAAGGTCTTATTCACAGAATAAAAGCAGAAGTTGACCCTATTCTCGAGATATCTGAAATAACTGATAGAATGTGCAAAAGCCCTGATGGCGGCAAGGCCTTATTTTTTGAAAAGGTTAAGGGATCTGAATTTCCTGTTGTTACAAACATATTCGGCTCATTTGAGAGAATGAACCTTTCGCTCGAGGTAAACGAGCTTGATGATATTGCCAAAAGAATTGAGGATTTGCTTAATCAGGCGCCTCCAAAGTCTTTGATCGAAAAACTTTCGATGCTTCCGAGGCTTTTGGAGTTTTCGAGATATTTGCCTAAAACCGTTAAAAAAGCCCCTTGTCAGGAGGTTATTGAAAAAGATAGTCCTGATCTGAGCAAGTTCCCTGTTATCAAATGCTGGCCTGGCGATGGACAGATAAATGAGACTTTGAAGAAACAGTTTGGCGCGGAAAGCATTCCTCCAGAAAATGACGGCAGGTTTATTACCCTCCCAATGGTTTTTACCAGAGACCCTGAAACAGGACGGCAGAACTGCGGAATGTACAGGATTCACATCTATGATAAAACCACGACTGGAATGCACTGGCACATCCATAAAGATGGAGCAAGACATTATGATAAATATAAGGCTTTGAATAAGAAGATGCCTGCTGCGATAGCAGTCGGCGGAGACCCTGCTGTTATATACTCTTCGAGCGCACCTCTTCCTGAATCCATTGACGAAATGCTATTTGCGGGATTTTTGCGCAGGGAACCTGTGGAGATGGTCAAGTGCATCACTTCTGATATAGAGGTGCCTGCTCACAGCGAACTGGTTATAGAGGGCTATATTCAGCCGGGTGAGATGCGAATTGAAGGCCCGTTTGGTGATCATACAGGTTTTTATTCAGCAGCCGACTATTATCCGGTGTTTCATGCGACCTGCATCACGCACAGGAAAGACATGATATATCCGGCCACGATCGTAGGAAAGCCGCCGATGGAAGATTGTTACATGGGCAAGGCAACAGAGAGGATATTCCTTCCGCTCATGAAACTCGACATGCCCGAGATTAAGGATATTAATCTTCCCATGGAAGGCGTATTTCACAACTGCGCGCTTATTTCCATAAAAAAGAGTTATCCCGGACACGCAAAAAAGATTATCCATGGATTATGGGGAAAGGGGCAGATGATGTTTGCAAAGCTCCTCGTTATTGTTGACGACGATGTGGATGTGCAGAATATCTCTTACACAGCATGGCGTGTTCTCAACAATGTTGACTGGAAAAGGGATGTAGTTATAGCAGATGGTCCGCTCGATGACCTTGATCATGCAGCGAATTTTCCCCGTTACGGTTCAAAGATGGGCATTGATGCCACGAGAAAGACACGTGAAGAAGGCATGATGAGGGGCTGGCCTGAAGAGCTTTATATGTCTGAAGAGGCCAGGAGACTTGTTGATCAAAGATGGAAGGAATATGGTTTTTAATGCCCTGAAATGACCGCCTTTTGATTGCGCCTTAAATAAAAGCAGCATGCCTAATTATTATAATTAACCCGAAAAATGCAATTGAAGTGTAATATGGCAAGCATAGATATCTTCAAACCCTTTGAATAGCAACAAAGATAATCTTATGCAATGCCCTAATCCACAATTGCAGTTTGCATAAGAATGTGGAATCAGAGATACCCTCCCCTTCCCCCCTTATTAAGGGGGGGGTGAGTTGCAAACAAAGCCTTTTGCAGGTATCTATGCATGCACAATAGAAGGGTAAAAAACATTTTTCGGGTTAAACAAAAACTGTTATTGTCAACAAATGCGGGATGTTGCTATTATATCCCATGTCAAAGAAACAAATTTCTGATAAAGATATAATATTTATGAACAGGGCTTTAACCCTTGCTGCCAAGGCAAAAGGAAAGACAAGTCCCAATCCGATGGTAGGGGCTTTATTAGTAAAGAACGGCAGGATAATCGCGGAGGACTTTCATAAAAGGGCTGGAGAGCCTCATGCTGAGGCACTCGCAATATTAAATGCTGCTGATAAGGCAAAAGAATCCACGCTTTATGTAACGCTTGAGCCCTGCTGCCATTTGGACAAAAGAACTCCTCCCTGTACAAAGGCAATTATAAATTCTGGTATTAAAAAGGTTTTTGTTTCAATGACCGATCCAAATCCACGGGTTTCAGGAAAAGGCTCTGAGGAATTAAGGAAGCACGGAATAGAGGTTATAGAGGGACTTCTCGAAGATAAGGCAAAAAGGCTTAATGAAGACTATATTAAATACATAAAAACCGGCATGCCTTTTGTTATTTTAAAGACAGCCATG
>JBBILM010000037.1:0-18019 GCA_037444915.1 Nitrospirota bacterium
GTATCAAAGGCTATATTCATTATCCTGTTGGTATGGAATGTTGAACCAGCCCTTATGGAAATGCCGGATGTTGTGGTGTTCCTGTGACACTTGACGCAATCCGTCGGCAATGTCCCATGAGCTGAATGGCTGTTTGAAAACTTGGTGTTTGCGCCAGCATTCGCATAATCAGGCTTTCCAAGTGAATTGCCTGTTCCATGACAACCGTTACAGCCAAGATTGACTGTGCTTCCCCATGTTGGAACACTGCGGAATGAGTCCTTTCCGCTTGAGTGGCAGTAGACAGTTGAACATGTCTTTGTGCCTGATGTCCATGTGCCGCTAAGGGTGGACATTGATACGTCTATTACCCTGTTAACATGGTATAAACGGCCTGTTGTAGTTATAACCCTGTCTGCAGTTGTGTTTACCGTGTTTCTATGACATGCCCCGCATACATAGTTTGCGCCAAGCACAGATGCCTGGTTCATATGAGAAGGATGGCTTCCTTTTGTCATGGGCCCTAATCCAAGTGTTGTTGTTGCTGTTGCGTTTCCGCCATGACAGCTATCGCACTCAGCAGGGTCAGCTATCTGGCCTCCCCACTGGATTGTTTCGCTGCCGTGACAGTATGTGGTTGAACATGTCTTTGTCCCTGCTGCCCATGTCGCGCCTGTTCCAACCCTGCTTGTATCAAATGTTATATCAAATGCCTTGTTTGTATGTAATGTTGACCCCGCACGTATAAATGTGCCTGATGTTGTTGTTCCTATGTGGCATATACTGCACTCAGCAAAGGTTGAAGCATGCCGCGAATGGCTGTTTGAAAATGTCGTGTTTGCACCCGCGTTCGCATAATCAGGCCTTCCTATTGCATTGCCTGTTCCATGACAGCCGTTGCAACTGCGGTTCTCTCCTGTGCTTTCCCAATCAGGTATTGTTACGTATGCCCCCTTGCCGCTGCTGTGACAATATACTGTCGAGCATGTCTTTGTGCCCGATGTCCATGTGCCTCCAATTGGCATTGATACATCCCTTGCCTGATTTACATGAATATAGGTGCTTATGATTACTCTATCGTTATCCGGGCTCACTGTGTCCGCATGACATGTCCCGCAGGGATAGTTCCTACCTATCACGTTTGCCTGATTTATGTGGGGAGTATGCATCCCGCGTGTCTGTATCCCCAATCCAATCGCCGCTGTTGCCGAGGCGTTTCCTCCATGGCAGGAGTCGCACTCAGATGTATCCCATGCGCCTCCCCACTGTGTCGGGGTGTCGCTATGACAATAGGTGTTTGAACATGTCTTTGTCGCTGCTGTCCATGCGGCGTTTGCTCCAGCTCTGGCTGTATCAAATACTACGTTGATTACCTTATTTGTATGAAGTGTTGAACCAGGCCTTATGAATGTTCCGGATGTCGTTGTGTTTCTATGGCACTTGTCGCAATCCGAGGGCAATGTCCCATGCGCTGAGTGGCTGTTTGAAAACTTGGTGTTTGCGCCAGCGCACGCATAGTCTGGCTTTCCTATTGAATTGCTCGTTCCATGACAGCCGTTGCAGCCAAGATTGACACCGCTTCCCCATGTAGGTGTGCTCGCATATGTGTCCTTGCCGCTTGAGTGGCAATACACAGTCGAACAGGTCTTTGTGCCTGATGTCCATATGCCGCCGGTTGGGATAGATACCTCCACTGCCTGATTCGTATGGAATGAGCTGCCTGTTACTACTCTGTCATTATTTATGTTAACTGTATTTCTATGACAGCTTCCGCAAGAGTAGTTCAGGCCAAGCAAAGCTGTCTGATTCATATGAGAGGTATGAGTTCCGCTTGTCATGGGCCCTAATCCAGCAGCCACTGTCGCTGTTGCATTGCCGCCATGACAGCTATCGCACTGAGCAGGGTCAGCTATCTGGCCTCCCCACTGGATCATGTTGTTACCATGACAGTAAATGCTTAAGCAGGATTTGTTAATGGATGACCATGCCGCGCTTGTTCCGGTCCGATTTGTGTCAAAGGCTACGTTCACTGCCTTGTCTGTGTGCAATGTCGAACCAGTCCTTATATATGTTCCCGATGTTGTTGTGTTCCTGTGGCATATGCCGCAATCAGCAGATGCTATCGCATGTCGTGAATGGCTGTTTGAAAACTTCGTGTTTATTCCCGCATTCGCATAATCAGGCCTGCCGAGTGAGTTGCCGGTTCCATGGCAGCCGTTGCAACCCATCTGCACTATGCTTCCCCATGAGGGCGGATTCACAAATGAGCCCTTGCCGCTTGAGTGACAATATACTGTTGTGCATGAGCCTGTTACTGATGTCCAATTGCCTCCCAAAAGCATTGATACATCTTTTACCTCGTCTAAATGAAATTCACTGCCTGTTATTACCCTGTCACTGCCCGTGCTAACTGTTTTTGCGTGGCAGTTTCCGCACGCATAGTTGCTTCCAAGCACTGCTGCCTGATTCATATGACGGCCATGCCTTCCAATTACCATTGGGCCGCCCCTGCCTGCTGTCTTTTCCGATGTCGCGTTTCCTCCATGGCAAAAGTCGCATTCATCTGTATCAGCGTATGTGCTGCCCCATACTACCGGAGAGTTGGGATGACAATAGGTGTTTGAGCATGCCTTGAATCCCTTTATCCATGCTGCGTCTGTTCCGCTTTTGCTTGTGTTAAAGGTTATGTTGATTGTCCTGTTTATATGAAGCGTTGAACCAGGCCTTATGAATGTGCCGGATGTTGTGGTGTTTCTGTGACAGGTATTGCAATCCGTAGCCAATTTCGTATGCACTGAATGGCTGTTTGAAAATGTTGTGTTTGCCCCTGCACTTGCATAATCCGGGCTTCCAAATGCATTGCCAGTTCCATGACATCCGTTACAGCCAAGGTTAACCTCGCTACCCCATGAAGGTACGCTCGCATACGTTTCCTTCCCGCTTGAATGACAATACGTCGTTGAACAGGTCTTTGCACCTGTTTCCCAAACCCCATCAGGATTCAATGATGTGTTAAAGCCTACTTCCCTCTGCCTGTTTATGTGCTTTGTATAATCACCTATTACTCTGTTTGATGACAGCGTTGCTCCATGACATTCCGTACAATTGAAATTGCTCCCTATTGTCCCTGCATTGTTTATATGTGCCCCATGAGCGTTCGTACCTATCGGCGCTGCACTGCCCGCATCCCCTCCATGACATCCCCTGCATTGACTCCGCACCTCTGAACTCCATACTCCATCCCACGAAGGTGCTATATTAGGCGCATTTCCGCCGTTATTATAAGGCGCTGCCAATGCAAGCCCCTTACTATGACAATATATATTTGAACAGTTCGGAGTCGAATATGCTCCTCCGCCTGTGTTTAGATTTCCCCAAACTACATCCTTGCTCTTGTCTACATGCTTGCCATATGACTTTATCTGTGTATTGGAACTTACTGTATCACTATGACATTCAACACACCCATAGCTGTAATTGCTCAAATGCTCTGTATGCCTCGCGCTCAGGTTTGTGCCTCCACCTCCTGTGTTTGAATGGCATGATGTGCATGTTGTTGCTGCGCCGTCCCAGTTCGCTGTCTTGTATTCATTAGTGCCGCCCAATGGTGACGCATTGCTGTGACAGTAAAGGCTGGAGCATGTCCTCCCTGCTCCGCCCTGTACTCCGGTATATCCGGTATCCCCGGATATGATTGTATAGTCATTTTCCATTGGAGGCGCAGTGTATAAACCACCCCTTATCGCCCCACCCTTATAATAAAAACCCATCTCTATCTTCTTGTTAAGATGTGCCTCGCCGCTTACATAATGACATGTGGAACAGTCAGATTCTAACCTGTCCTTATGGGCTACATGCGCTCCAGGCGATGTCCTGCCAGTATCGTATATGCCGCTTAAAAGGGTTTCAATGTTGGTTGGAGGGTAGCCGTGGCATACCCCGCATCCACCGCCGCTAGGCAGAAAACCGTCAGAATGCTTGTGGCACTCCGTACAATCAGATGCGTTATAATGTGTTCGTGAATTCTGACCCGAGGCATCATACCTGTGATAACTCGTTTCACTGTGGCATGCCTGACAGATCATTGTTGACGATGTCCTTGCTGCTTCACTCCATACGCCCCCTATACTCTCACAGGTGGCTTGATCCCTCACGGTTTCATTGTTATGGCGCGGTATGGTGCATTTTGAGTCGTTGCCCATCAGATACACTGAATCCGCAGGCTTATTATTCCACGCACGATACCTGAAATCCACGCTTCTTGATGGCATTCCGGGAAGGGTTATCGTCTCTTTGATTAAATAGATGTTCCTTGTTTCATGCGGTGTATGACATGTTGAACAGGTAAATGCCCCATATTTGCCGCCTTCTATGCCCCATCCTTGCGGCCATTTGTTAGAGGCTGTGCTCTTGTGTATCTTTAATCTATGCGGATCTTCAGGCGCGCTTCTTTCTGTCTTGTGGCACGCGTCGCAGGTCTCCCCAGGAGTACGCCTGAGAAGCTTGCCGTCACCCTCGGTTATAGATGCCTGCGCTGTTGAATTTGGTATGAACGAAATGTACGCTGCTATAATAACGAACAAAACAACTAACTTAAATAGAATTGCCTGCTTTGCTGTCTCCCCTCTCATCGTGGCCCGCCCCTCCACTTTTAAATATGAATTTTTATATTATCGCTTTCACCCAAAAAATCAAAATTTTAATCAGACTTATTTCTGCTTTACGCCTAATAATTTACAATAAATAACAATAAAATAAAACCCTTTTCTTTTAAAGATAATAATTCTAAAAAAAATTACATGCAAGTTTCATGCCTATATAAAGCCGAATTTACAAGTATTTAAACGCATGATATTGACAAATTCATTTCACTTGTGGGTGATAACACACACATAGTGTTATTTAACGCACGCAATATAATTATTTATATCGGTAATATTGCGATAGCACTTTAATTGTTACTCTTAATTTTTAACGATCCTCTGATTGATGCTGTTTGACAAATCCCTTCCCAAAATAGCCCTTGACTTTTTCATGTAAATATATTTAAATACATTTATATGAAAGAAACGCTCGAAATATTAAAGCTCCTTTCCGATGAATCAAGGGTAAGAATACTTATGCTGCTTGAAAAAACAGAACTTTGCGTATGCCAGATAATGGGTATATTGAACATATCCCAACCGCTTGTATCGAGGAATCTTTCTTTGCTCGAAAAGGCTGGTTTCCTGGACAATCGCAAGCAGGGAAAACTTATTTTCTATACGCTGAGAAAAAACATGCCTAAAAAGCATTCATTGATTTTATCCGCTTTAAAAGAGGCTTTAAAGAGTGAAAAGATTTTACTTAAAGATGTTGAATCCTTAAATGATTGCGAGGAGTTCCGGAAAAAGACAGGCAGGTGCGATATGGAGACATTTCTGGAATATATGAAAATAAGACATAATGCGAGGAGGAGTTAAAAAATGATTCGCGAATTTAAAAAGAAAAGGGCAAGGCTTCAGTCATACACATGGATAGGACTGCCGCTTGTAATAATAGGCGGATGGTTTTTCCCAAAGCTGGGTTTTTTCCTTTTGCTGTGCATGATCGGTGCTATTTCAATAGCCTTTTATAAAGGAAGGGCATGGTGCGACTGGATGTGCCCGAGAGGCAGTTTCTACGATCTTTTTTTAAAGAAGTTCAGCCGGGATAAGGAAATACCATCCTTTTTCAGAAAAAAAGGCTTCAGGATATTCATGTTAATAATGCTTTTGAGCGTTTTGGGCTCCCAGATATACATGGCATGGGGTGATATAAATGGGATAGGCCTCGCAATGGTAAAAGTACTTACCGTGACTACTGCTGTAGGCATTTTACTCGGGATCGTTTATCAGCAGCGTATTTGGTGCCACATCTGTCCGATGGGTACATTAAGCAATTACCTGGCTGAGGGCAAGTATCCTCTCAATATAAAGGATGAGTGCTCTGATTGCAGGGTGTGCTCAAAGATTTGTCCAATGCAGTTGAAGCCTTACGAGTATAAAGGAAAAGGAATAATGGGAGATAATGACTGCATCAAATGCTCAACCTGCGTAGTTGCCTGCCCAAAAAAGGTTCTGAAGTTTGAACCAAAGCAGGAAATAAAAAAGGCGGCCTGATGGCCCTGAATAAGGCTATTAATGTGTAATATGGCGAGCATAGACACCGGGGTTAAATAAATTTTGGGAATTAAAACTGTGCATCAATATAATATATAGCATAGGAGGATGGGTTAATGGATGCTATTGTCGTATATATAACAGCGCCTGCTGAAGATGAAGCAGCGAGGATTGCGAGATGTCTTGTAGAAGAAGGTATTGCCGGCTGCATAAACATTGTAAATGGCATTCGTTCAATATATAAATGGCAGGGTAAAATTGAGGATGATCAAGAGGTGCTGATGATTGTGAAGACACAACGGCATCTGTTTGATTCATTAAAAAACCGTGTTAAGGAATTGCACAGCTATACAGTACCAGAGATAATTGCCCTGCCGATTATTGAAGGCTCTGATGATTATCTGAACTGGCTTAAAGAAGCTACTAAAGGCATGGGGTAATAAATCGGACTAACAGAATAATGCAACTTATGCTTAATATATCAAGCAAAGATAGTTTTATCTATGAAAGACAAGGTTTATACAGATATTATTTGTAAAGGTTTCTGTAAATATTACAAGGAAGGCAAGGAAGATATTCTTTGCAGGGGATATGTTTTTCTAAGAGAAAACCTTACTGATAAAGAACTTAAGTCCTTGATTTATCTGTCCAAACCAGAACCTGATGTTAGTTTTCTTATACCTGACAGGAACAAAGAACTCGAAAATTTGATATGCAGCAAGTGCGATTTTTTAATCGACGGATGCGATTATGCTGAAAATCTTTCCGCACCGCCCTGTGGAGGATATATTATTATCAAATTTATTTCTGATAGCCTTATTATCTGACCTTATCTTTTCCTTCTTATTCTCAAAGTATTAGCATGCGCCTCAAGCCCTTCTGCGTCCGCTATTGACTCCACGATATCTGCCAACCTCATGAATCCATTTTTTTCGAACTTCAATAAGCTCGTTCTTTTTATGAAATCATACACGCCCAGAGGTGAAGAAAATCTGGCTGTGCCGCCGGTTGGCAGCGTATGATTAGGGCCTGCTGAATAGTCGCCAAGAGGCTCCGGCGTCCACTTGCCCAAAAAAACAGCCCCTGCGTTTTTCACGGATTTTAAATCATTTTCAGGATTCGTTGTCATGATTTCGAGATGTTCGGGGGCAATTTCATTTGCAATGCTTATTGCATCGCGGATATTTTTTGTTTTAATTATTGCGCCAAATTTAGTTAGTGATTTCCTAGCAATATCCTTTCTTTTTAACTGTTTTAGCTGCAACTCAAGTTCATCCATAACCGCTTCAGAAAGTTCTTTGGAATCTGTTATAAGTATGCTGGATGCCATTTCATCATGCTCTGCCTGGCTGAGCATGTCAGCGGCTATAAAAGCGGCATCGGCTGTTTTATCTGCTATTATGAGTATCTCGCTCGGGCCTGCAATCATGTCAATATCAACTTCTCCGAAAACCATTTTCTTTGCCAGAGCAACGTATATATTTCCCGGCCCAACTATCTTATCAACCTTTTTAATAACTTCCGTGCCGTATGCAAGCGCAGCTATGGCCTGTGCCCCACCTATTCTGTAAACCTCTCTTATGCCTAAAAGTTCTACTGCCGCCATAACGTAAGGGTTTATCTCGCCATTTGGAGTAGGAACGCAAACCGCTATTTCCTGCACACCGGCAACTTGCGCCGGGATGACATTCATCAATACAGTTGAAGGATAAGACGCCTTTCCACCCGGCACATAAACCCCTGCTCTTTCAATAGGCTTTATTATCTGACCAAGCAGGGCGCCATCTTTTTTAAACGTCCATGACTTTTCCCTCTGTTTCTCATGAAAGTTCCATATCCTCGAAGCAGACAATTCCAAAGCCTTTACTATTTTTTTGTCTGCTTTTTTTGCGTATCCCTTGATTTCAGAATTTTTGACCTGCAATGAAAAACTATGATTGTCAAACTTTTGCGTGTATTTCTTTACTGCAGTATCCCCATTTTTTTTGACATCAGATATGATTGAGCGCACACTTCTTTCAATAGCATGAGTAACACCTCCCGCTCTTTTCTTAAGGAGCAACAGGAAGCTTTCTATTTCATTTTTTTCTCTTAAAATCTTCATAATGGAGGAATTATAACATATAGCGGTCAAATGCAATAATTACGTTATCTACGAAAAATAGAGGAAAATCAGAATGAAAAATGTCGATTATAAAAATTTCAAGACAGTCATTCCTACATTCCTATCTCTATTTTAGGATTATCTTGTCCGCACTATCTCTTTTTATACAATTCATGAAAGGTGCTCTATCAATATCTTTACTCCTATGCCGATCAAGATGAGCCCGCCAAGCGCCTCTATCTTGCTTTCAAAAAAATGCCCGAATCTATCACCCACGTAAACACCTGTGAAAGAAAACAAAAAAGTTACGATTCCTATCACAACAGCAGGGGTTATAATGGATATATTCAATAATGACAGGCTAAGGCCGACAGCGAGTGCGTCTATGCTTGTAGCAATTGACAGCATCAAAAGCATGTAGATATTCAAGTCAGGTATTTTTTTATCAGCAGGCTTCATGGCCATGGATTCAAGAATCATTTTTGCTCCTACAATAGAGAGAATTCCAAAGGCTATCCAGTGGTCAATCGCGGCTATAAAATCCTTTAATCCAATACCTGCCGCCCATCCAATTACCGGCATTATTGCCTGAAAAAAACCAAAAAAAGCAGCTATTTTCAGTGCATGATTCACCTTAAGCTGTCTGATAGCCAACCCGCTTGTAATAGATACAGCAAAGGCATCCATTGCAAGACCGATAGCTATAAAAACTGTCGTATAAATATCCATTAAGGCAGGGTGTTAAGGTTTCAAGTCAGTTTAGAAAAATCAGCTATCTGCTGCGCCAGCATCTGAATCTGCCTGATCAATGAAAGGCGGTTTAATTTTATATCTTCACGCTTGTCCATAATAAGAACCTTATCAAAAAATCTGTTTATCGGCTCCTTCAAAGTCTTTATAAGTTCAAGTGCTTCAGAGTACTTATTAAGCGACAGTAGCGAATTAATTTTATCTGAAACCGACTCGAATTCCTTATGGAGAAGCATCTCTTCATCGCTAAAAAGTCCCTGATTTACAGACGGGACATCATACTTTGGCGCTATATTATTAATCCGCTTAATCGAAAGAATAAAGGAATCATAATCAGGGTCCTCTTTAAATCTTTGCACGGCCTCAAGCCTTTCCTTTAAAGCATATATCGGGTTGTTCTTCGCATAATTCATCACCGAAGCAATACAGTCAGGCGAATAGCCTTTTAAAACAAAAAGCGGGTCCAGTCTTTGTTCAAAAAATTTGGCAATGTCATTTAAAACATCCTGCCTGTTTTCAATATCAAAAGCATTTAAGGCAACATCCAAAATCTCTGAAATAGTAATAGCGTACTTTTTTTCAGTAAGAATCGCGATAGCGCCTAATGCCTGGCGTCTTAAAGCAAACGGGTCTTCTGTGCCTGTCGGCGACAGTCCTATCATGAAAAAGGATGCCATGTTGTCAAACTTATCGGACAAACTCAGAATTGCGCCGGAATCTGTTTCAGGCAGTCTGTCTCCTGAATGAGCAGGTAGGTATTGCTCTGACAGCGCCTTGGAAATCTCTCTGCTGTAGCCTTCATTTAATGAGTAGTAGCCGCCCATTATTCCCTGAAGTTCCGGAAATTCACCCACAACCCCTGAAATAAGATCTGTCTTTGCCAGAATCGCTGCCTCTTTAATTTCAGATATTTTTTCCGGACAGCATTTATTGCCTATGTAATCAGCTATCAAAGCAATTCTTTGTGTTTTATCATAGAGACTTCCGAGTCTATCGTGATAAATAACCTTTTTTAATCCTTCCAGACCTTCTTTAAGCCTCGTCTTTTTATCCTCTTCGTAATAGAATTTCGCGTCTTCAAAACGCGCCCTGATAACCTTTTCAGCCCCTGTTTTTACGGTTTCTATGTTATCCTGTTTTGTATTGCTGATAACAATAAAATAATTTGTCAACCTTCCCTTTCCGTCTTTTAACGCAAAATACTTCTGATGTCCTTTCATAACGGTTACGAGCAGTTCTTCAGGAAGTGCGAGATATTCAGGCGAAAAGGTTCCGAGTACCGGCAGCGGATATTCAACAAGAAACGTCACATGTTGCATAAGCTCCTCATCCTCAATTAAAGAAGCATTCACAGACAATGCCAATTTATTCGAGCCGCTTAATATCATATTCTTTCTTTCATCAGTGTCAAGAACGACAAAGTTATTGCGCATCAGATTAATGTAAGTTTTTGTGTCCTTTACCTCGAACAAGCCGGGTGACAGAAACCTGTGTCCGCGTGAAAGATTGCTGCTCTTTATACCATCCAATTCAAAATTAACCTTTTCATTGCCGTATAATGCGCATATCCAGTGAATCGGCCTGGCAAATGTCATACTGCCATTGCCCCATCTCATGGACTTGGGAAAACTTAATGATGAAATCAATTTAGGCAATATTTCAGGCAAAATATCTTCTGTATTTTGCGCGCCTTCTTTTACCACAGCAAATAAATAAATGCCCTTGCCTTTTTCTTTTTTCAGCAAATCCGTCATCTGAATGCCATTATTTTTCACAAAGGCCTCTGCCGCCTTTGTAGGATTTCCTTCCTTGTCGAATGCAACATTGACAGGAGGCCCCCACACCTCTTTTTCAGATGCCTTTTGTGAGGCTTCAACATCAGCAATCAGGGACAGTCTCCTTGGAGTAGCATAGGTATTCAAAGAACTAAAGGAAAGCCTGAAATCCGAAAATATCTTTTCGGCAGATTCTTTTAGCCTTACAATGGCGTCCGGAAGAAATCTCGCTGGAATCTCTTCTGTTCCGATCTCAAGAAGCAAAGAGCTGCTATTGGATTCGTTATTTTCCATTATTTATTTCCTGTCTGCCAGCGTCGTTAAGAAGAGGAAAACCCATCTCCTCTCTTTTCATCAGAAAGGACTCAGCGCACAGCTTTGCCAATGATCTGACCCGCGCTATGTATCCTGTCCTTTCCGTTACGGAAAGCACTCCTCTGGCATCGAGCAGATTGAATACATGCGAGCATTTCAGGCAGAATTCATATGATGGATAAACCAATCCGAGTTCATTCATCTTTTTTGATTCCTTTTCAAAGTCATCAAATAATCTTATGAGCAAGTCTGTGTTGGCATAATCAAAATTGAATTTAGAAAATTCCACCTCAGACTGCTTGTGAACTTCGCCATATTTGATGCCCTTGCACCACTGCAAATCATAAAGATTATCTATTTCCTGCAGATACATGGCTATTCTTTCGAGGCCATAAGTTATCTCCACTGATACAGGCATGAGGTCAATTCCACCAACCTGCTGAAAATACGTGAACTGGGTTATCTCCATGCCATCGAGCCATACTTCCCAGCCGAGTCCCCATGCCCCCAGCGTGGGTGATTCCCAGTCGTCTTCGACAAATCTGATATCATGTTTAAGGGGGTCTATTCCCACATAAGACAGGCTTTCGAGGTATATATCCTGGCTTTCAAGCGGAGACGGCTTCAATATTACCTGATATTGGTAATATTGCTGCAGCCTGTTGGGATTTTCTCCGTATCTGCCGTCTGTTGGCCTTCTGCATGGCTCTACATAAGCGGTTTTCCATGGTTCTGGTCCGAGAACCCTGAAAAAAGTTGCAGGATGGAATGTTCCAGCGCCCACCTCCACATCATAGGGCTGAAGCAGTATACATCCCTTTTTTGCCCAGAAATCATTTAACCGTAATATCAGATCCTGAAAAAACATTTCTTAATTGAAGACCTCTCAAGCCAAATCAGGCAACTATCAAAAAACAATCTCAATAACTTATATGAAAATCAAATTCTTTGTCAAACCAGGCATACCTTTGTTTTCTAAATTATGCGCTAATACAGTAAAAATTGACTTTTCCCCGGACATTTTAGTAATGTAAAAAATTACGGGGCGTAGCGCAGTTTGGCTAGCGCACCTGCCTTGGGAGCAGGGGGTCGGAGGTTCAAATCCTCTCGCCCCGACCAAACAAATTTCGCAATGCGAAATTTGTGGTGAATAGTTGTTAGTCGTTAGTATTTAGTTTTTTAACTGACAACTAAAAACTAACCCCTAATAACTGTTGTCATTGCGCCTGTAGCTCAGTTGGATAGAGCAACTGCCTTCTAAGCAGTGGGCCAGGGGTTCGAATCCCTTCAGGCGCACCATGAAAAATGTTAAATTCTCCGGGCAATTTCCAGTTCTTCCTGACAGGAAGAGTTTTTATTGAGACAGTTTGCCTTCATCCTTACAAGGTCAAAGGAAGTCAGGCAGACATAAATGCATTGGCAGCATGTGCGGTAAACAGTTCTTGGTTAACCGCGGTCAGTAATTTATTTATTGCCAAATTAACTGAACGCTGACAACTAATAACTGTCTTCAATGGTGGGCGTAGCTCAAAGGCAGAGCACTGGACTGTGGCTCCAGTGGTTGCGGGTTCGAGCCCCGTCGCCCACCCCAAAAAATCTCATATCGAAACAGTTGGTTTACGTGAAAAAAGTCATTATTCTTCTCGGGCCTACCGGCGTCGGCAAAACATCTGCGTCTATTCTTCTGGCTAAGGCTTTAAATACCGAAATCATAAGTTCGGATTCAATGCAGATTTACAGGCATATGAACATTGGAACAGCAAAGCCTTCGCAAGAACAGATGCGTACTGTAAAACATCACATGATTGATGTAATAGACCCATGGGAATCCTACAGCACTGGTAAATATATAAATGATGCGAGGCTAATAATTGATAACCTTCATAAAAATAATAAAACTCCTGTCATAGTTGGAGGTACAGGACTATACATAAAGGCTATGACAAGGGGAATTTTTAAAGGACCTTCAGCAGACTGGGATTTAAGAAACAGTTTGCTCAAAAAAGAACAGGAAGAAAAAGGATTTTTATATGAATATCTGAAATCGATTGATGCTGAAGCTGCTTTAAAAATAATGCCGGCAGATTCAAGAAGACTTGTAAGGGCGCTTGAAATCTGCCTGAAAAGCGATAAACCTTTGTCTGAATTGCATCAGTTGACAACGCAGCCCCCTCCATATGAATTTATAAAGATTGGCATTACAAGGGAGAGAAATGAACTTTATGAAATGATTGAACAAAGAGTCGACAAAATGATAGAGAACGGCCTTATTAAAGAGGTTGAGACGGTTTTAAATCTGATAAATAAACATTTCAGCAAGGCTGACCCCAAGCCAGAAAATTACGAGCTTTCCTCTATGCAGGCAATCGGATATAAAGAAATAGTGGCTCACCTTAAAGGGGTTATCAGCCTGAAAGATGCGATAACCCTTGTAAAACAAAAGTCCCGCAACTATGCAAAGAGGCAGTTTACATGGTTCAAAAAAGAGCAGGACATCAGATGGATTGATGCGACCGGCATTTATGAACCAGCCGAAATATTTAATCAATTGCATTTTTCGGGTTGAGCAACTTTTCTTAAATCTATCAATAATACTAATTAACTTATAGATTTTATTAATGAAAATGTTTTAAGATTTTTATTATATAGTTATATCAGGAGGTGGCCAAATGGAAAATATAAATATAGACAGAAAGATAAATATCAAGGGACTTGTGTGCCCTTATACATTTGTAAAATCAAAACTTGCAGTTGAAGACATGGAAGTCGGTGAAGTTATCGAAATACTTCTCGATTATGAAGAAGCGGCAAGGAGCATACCTAAGTCTATGGAAGACCACGGTCAAAAGGTGTTGAAAGTGGAAAAGATAAATGACACTGACTGGATATTGCTTATAAAAAAAGAAAAAGAATAGAATTCGAAATCAACTACTGCTTATTCGTTTATATTTCTGAGGGAGGATAATCAACAATGGATTTTACAGAAGATCAGCTTCAAAGATACAGCCGACATATAATACTGCCCGAGGTTGGAGGAAAAGGGCAGAAAAAAATAATGAATGCAAAGGTTTTTGTAGTGGGAGCTGGGGGGCTCGGCTGCCCTGTTGGGTATTATCTTGCTGCTGCGGGTGTTGGCACCATCGGGATGATCGACAATGATACGGTTGAGCTTAGCAACCTGCAGAGACAGATAGCTCATAACACAAAAAGGGTTGGGGTGCATAAAGTAGATTCAGCGAAAGAGACCTTTGAATCATTAAATCCCGATGTTCAGGTCTTAGGAATAAAAGACAGGGTTTCAAAAGACAATATCCTCGATTTAATAAAGGACTATGACATTGTTGTTGACGGCAGCGATAATTTTCCGACAAGGTATCTTGTTAATGACGCCTGCGTTATGCTCAAAAAACCACTTGTCAGCGGCGCTATATTAAAATTCGAAGGACAGGTCACTACTATACTTCCCGGAGACGGCCATTGCTACAGATGCCTGTTTGAAGAAATGCCGCCGCATGGTCTTGTGCCATCATGCCAGGAAGCAGGCGTACTCGGCGCAATAACAGGAGTTGTAGGCGCTTTACAGGCCACTGAAGTGCTTAAGCTGATACTCGGAAAAGGCGATGTTTTAAAAAACATGCTGCTGATTTATGACGCCCTCAGAATCAATTTCAGACGCGTTAAAGTGCCGAAAAATGCCGATTGTCCTGTGTGCAGTGAAAAACCGACAATAACAGAATTGAAGGATTATGACGCAGGATACTGCAGGATATAAAAACTCCGGAAATTTAATAATTCCGTCTCATATACTCGACAAAATGCTTGCCCATTGCAAAGCCTGTTACCCGAACGAGGCATGCGGCATACTTGCTGGAACCAGCAGCCGCGCGTCAAAAATTTATACGATGCAAAACATCGAAATGTCTCCGGTAAGCTATATGATGGATTCCAAAGAGCAGTTTAGGGTAATGAAAGACATGCGCGAAAACAATCTTTCCATGCTCGCGATTTATCATTCCCATCCGTCGTCAACTGCCCGTCCGTCCCAAAAAGACGTAAGTCTGGCGTTTTATGACGACTGCTATTATGTGATAGTCGGCATGATTAATCAAAACCCTGATATAAAAGCCTTCTCCATAAAAGAAACAAAAGTAGAAGATGTGAATATTACCGTTGTCTGAATTAACCCTAAAAATGCAGTTATATAGTGGCATGATTACAGTTTTCAGAGGTAACGGATGCTTGAATGAATATAGCCTGTACATGCTATCATAACATTAATGATTGAAAGGCTTTTTCCCAAGATAGACAGGTCTAAAGGTCCTATAAGGATAACCTCGATATTTTTGATTCCTTTCCTTATTGCCTTGTCCGCGCTTTTTTTTCTTCTGATAACGTGGGAAAGAAGAACTATTGACGAAGATCAAGCAACTGAATTGCGAGAGGTCGCAAAGGCATTTACAGAGCAAATAATGGTTAACAGAATATGGAACGCGCAGCATGGAGGCGTGTATGTTGAGACTACGCCTAAAACCCCTCCCAATCCCTTTCTTGACGACCCTCACAGGGAAATCGTTTCTGTCACAGGCAAGCGTTATACAAAAATTAACCCTGCATACATGACAAGGCAGTTGTCAGAAATCGCTAATATGCGGCATGGCTATAAATTCCGCGTTGTGAGTTTGCAGCTTCTAAATCCGGCTAATGCCCCTGATCCGTGGGAAAAAAAGGCATTAATAAAATTTGACCAGGAAATGACAACTGAGGCGTATGAAATTTTTAAGAAAAATGATGGCAGCAGAGTTTTTAAATATATCTCCCCAATACTGGTGGAATCCACATGTTTAAAGTGCCATTCGAAAATGGGTTACAGCCATGACGATGTAAGAGGCGGGATAAGTATCAGCATTCCAATGAAAAATTCTGACGCAATTCGTTCCCTAAAAATCAAACGCACAATAGTTTCTTATTTGCTGATAGGCGCTGTAAGCATATTTTTTGCCGCTACTGTTATCACGTATCTGTCGAGCAGGCTAAACACGGAGATAAATAAAAACATTGAACAGGAAAAACTCGCGGCTATAATAGAACTTGCAGGCGCGGCAGCACATGAAATGAGGCAGCCAATGACAGTCTTGTATAATCTTATAACCCTTCTCAGCGACAAATTAAAAAATAACGAATCCATAACAGAAAAAGAGATGCAGATAATTATTGAACAGAGCGAGAGGATGAATGACATCATAAAAAAAATGCTTAATATAACAAGCTATGAAACCAAAACATATATAAAAGGCAAAAAAATTATAGACCTTCATGAGTCATCCAAAAACAAATAGCCGCGGGATTAACCCGGAAAATACTATTAGCCCTTCTGTTGACCAATTGCATTTATAGGTCAGTCTTTTTTTGACAAATAAAACAGGTATATGCTAAATTTTTTTGAAATTTTAAGTTTTACGGAGGTGGTATGGAAAGGAGAAAATCTTCTGCATTATTTAAAAAAGCCGCTGAATTAATACCCGGTGGCGTAAACAGCCCTGTCAGGGCATTCAAGGCAGTAGGAGGTTCGCCAATATTTATAAAAAAGGCGAAAGGCTCAAAGATATACGATGTCGATGGCAATGAATATATCGATTATGTCCTTTCATGGGGGCCCATGATCCTCGGCCACACACACCCTTCTGTTATCAAGGCGATTAAAACAGCAGCCGATAACGGCACCAGCTATGGAGCTCCGACACCTCTGGAAATTGAGCTCGCACAGATGGTTATCAAGGCATATCCATCAATCGAAAAGATAAGAATGGTCAACTCTGGAACAGAAGCCACAATGAGCGCTATAAGAGTCGCAAGAGGCTTTACAGGCAGGGACAAAATCATAAAATTCGAGGGATGCTATCACGGACATGCTGACGGACTCCTTGTAAAGGCAGGTTCAGGGGCTACAACCTTTGGAGTGCCTGACAGCCCCGGCGTTCCTAAATCATACGCAAAAAACACAATAACCCTTCCCTTTAATGACATAAAGGCATTTAAAGAAATGGTAGCCAAAGAATGGAAGTCGATAGCCTGTGTTATCATCGAGCCTGTTGTTGGGAATATAGGATGCGTTTTGCCAAAACAGGGCTTTCTGGAAACATTAAGAAAAGAGACTCAAAAACACGGTATTGTCCTTATATTTGATGAAGTAATGACAGGATTCAGGGTTTCTTATGGCGGCGCTCAGGCGTATTACGGCATAACTCCTGACATGACATGCCTCGGCAAGGTCATCGGCGGAGGCCTTCCTGTAGGAGCGTATGGCGGCAAAAAAGAGATTATGTCCCAGGTTGCTCCTGAAGGGCCTGTTTACCAGGCAGGGACGCTCTCGGGCAACCCGCTCGCAATGACAGCCGGCATCGAGACATTGAAGATTATCTCTAAGAAAGACACTTACGTCAAGCTCGAAAAGATGATGCAGCAGCTTGAGGAAGGACTGAAAGACGCTGCGAAAAAGGCCGGGGCAAAAACAAAATTCTACAGGGCCGGTACAATGTTTTGCTCTTATTTTACCAATACAGAGGTTGTTGACTATAAGACCGCTAAAACGTCTGACACGCAGAAGTTTTCGAGATTCTTCATGGGAATGCTGAACCGCGGAATAAACCTTGCTCCATCCCAGTTCGAGGCAGGCTTTATATCGCTTGTGCATACCGCGTCTGATATAGATAAGACTGTCAGCGCGGCCTATAAAACCATGACAGAAATTGGATAATTTCTTAAATGAATATTTAAAAACTGCCTGCGACACATAGCAGGCTTTTTTTTATTGTTGAGTGACAATTAACTGTCAAAACATTTTCCATCGGTTAGGTAATCCTTTTTTTAAATTCCTGTATATATATTGCACAACACAAACTCAGCTTTTGGGTTAAAATAGCGTTATGGATTTTTATGATGACTATGAAGACATAGAG
>JBBILM010000038.1:0-8832 GCA_037444915.1 Nitrospirota bacterium
GCGACCCCAACCTTGGCAAGGTTGTGCTCTACCAGCTGAGCTACACCCGCAAATACCGTAATTGGAAAAGTTATCATAATCTTACCAACTCTGTCAACGCACGCATAAAATTGTATCCCTAAACAGAACAACCTGCTGAATAGAAAAAAACCTGAATGCCTTGATGAGCCTGATATAGATTCAACCCGGAAAAATGTAATCAATGTGTAACATGGCAGGCATATATGCCTCCAAATCCTTTGAATTGCCAAAATCTTTTAATTTCTTTAAAATAATGCATGAATTTGAGTTTGAAGGAATTTACTGCCCTTTCAAAAAAGGGAAATCTTATACCTGTTTACAAAGAAATACTCGGTGACACAGAAACGCCGGTCAGCGCCTTTCTGAAGCTCAATAAAAAACCCTCTTTTTTGCTCGAGAGCGTTGTTGGCGGCGAGAAATGGGCAAGATACTCTTTTATTGGCATAGAGCCTGTCATGACTTTAAAGGGACGCGGCAGGCAAATAGAAATAAATCATAATCCCGACAGCACGCTTAATGAATCAAAAACCAATATAGAATATGTAGAAGCAGAAGACCCTCTTGTTGTAATAAAGGATATACTTTCGAGATTCAGGCCTGTGGATGTCAAAGACATACCGAGATTTTCAGGCGGATTCGTGGGATACCTCGGATACGATATAGTCAAGGCATTTGAAAGAGTGCCGGACTTGCAAAAAAACGGGATTGATATGCCTGACATGTTCCTTATGCTTACGGATACGATACTGGTTTTTGACAACCTGAGGCAGACAATAAAAATTGTTCATAATGTTCACACAAAAGGGGATGATGTCAGGGAAGCGTATGAGAACGCTGAAAAGAAAATAGACAGGATTATTAAATCTCTTGAGATTGAGAACAGGGCTGAAGGCAGGAACCTTATGATAATGGCCGACAAATACTGCCCTTCTTCCCAAATGCTAAAGGTTCCTTCTCCTGCCTCTCCCGCATCTGTAGAAGATTTTTCACCGAACATGGCAAAGGATGACTTTCTGAATGCAGTGGCAAAATCAAAAGAATATGTTATGTCGGGCGACATTGTTCAGGTTGTCTTGTCCCAGAGGTTTGAAAAAGCGACTGATTCCCATCCCTTCAACATATACCGCGCCCTCCGCATCATTAATCCGTCTCCATATATGTATTATCTTGATACCGGAGATGCCCAGCTTGTTGGCTCATCGCCGGAGATTCTTGTAAGGCTTGAAGGTGACAAGATAACGCTCAGGCCTATTGCGGGCACCAGAAAAAGGGGCGAAACAGAGGCAAGCGATAAACTGCTTGAAGAGGATTTGAAGAAAGATCCCAAGGAGATCGCTGAACACATTATGCTCGTTGACCTCGGCAGAAATGACATTGGAAGGGCATCTGAAATAGGCTCTGTAAAAGTGACCGAACTAATGGCTGTTGAAAGATACAGCCATGTAATGCACCTCGTTTCCAATGTGGAAGGCAGACTAAGAAAAGGGCTCGATGGCTTTGATGTTTTCAGGGCATGCTTTCCTGCCGGAACTGTCACAGGAGCGCCAAAGGTAAGGGCTATGGAGATAATAGAAGAGCTCGAACCTACCAAGAGAGGCCCGTATGCAGGGGCTGTGGGGTATTTCAGCTATTCAGGCAACACAGATACATGCATTACAATAAGAACGCTTATTATAAAAGACCGGAAAGTTTATGTGCAGGCAGGCGCTGGAATAGTCGCGGACTCTGTCCCTGAAAACGAATATATGGAGACAGTTAATAAAGCAATGGCAATGCTTAAAGCAGTGGAGGCCGTAAAATGCTATTGATGATTGACAACTACGACTCTTTCACCTATAACCTCTTTCAGTATTTGGGAGAGCTTGGGGAAGATGTCAGGGTATTCAGAAACGATAAAATAACATTACAGGAAATTGAACGCATGAAGCCGTCAAAGATAGTAATATCTCCGGGGCCTTGCACGCCAAAAGAGGCAGGCATATCCATTGATGTAATAAGGTACTTCGCTGGCAAGATACCTCTTCTGGGCGTATGCCTCGGCCACCAGTCCATTGGCGCTGCCTTTGGCGGAGAAATAGTGAGAGCCCCTTTTTTGATGCACGGCAAAACATCCCTTGTTTATCATGATGGAAAGACAATATTTGAAGGGATTCCCAATCCTTTTGAAGCAACAAGATACCACTCTCTCGTAATCAAGCGTGAAACCATGCCGGACTGCCTCGAAATAACCGCCTGGAGCGATGGAGACAAAAACAGCGGGATAATAATGGGGGTAAGGCATAAGGAATACATACTCGAAGGCGTACAATTCCACCCTGAATCCATATTGACCACTGTGGGCAAAGATTTGTTGAGGAATTTTCTGAAATTAAGTAAATAAGTTTTTTATCGGCATCCTTTGCAAGGTGCAACGGTAATAACTCTTTTATTTGATGGAAACTGAATAGGGGGAAGAGGGGCATATAATGAATCCAGGCACCCGCGTTAGACTCATCTCAGACCCAGGACGCAATGGCATTACTACCGGCAAATCTCGCACGAAAGCGAAAGGGGATAGGCTTTTTTGGCAGGTAACCTTCCCCGACGGTTCTCAATATATAGCCGAAAAACAGCTTGAAGTCGTGCAAATGGAAGCAGAAGATGCTATAGACCTTTTCTGTGAAGGTAGATTTGGAAGATCACGAGATTTGAGGGGGGCTATTACTCATATTCGACTAAGCGGACGTCTTGCTGATCTCATCTA
Source organism: Nitrospirota bacterium (assembly GCA_037444915.1). Classification (GTDB taxonomy): domain Bacteria; phylum Nitrospirota; class Thermodesulfovibrionia; order Thermodesulfovibrionales; family Dissulfurispiraceae; genus JBBILM01. Next base: position 2,765 of record JBBILM010000038.1, read on the forward strand.
CAGTATGGAAACAACCAACACGGATTTTTACCCATATCAGTTCAAGCCAGTACTTAAATTTCTTGATTCGCCCAGCGGCGGAATCTTGATTGCTGACGAAGTCGGCCTTGGAAAAACTATTGAGGCTGGTCTAATCTGGACAGAATTGCGTAGCAGATATGACAGCCGGCGACTAATGGTGTTGTGCCCAGCAATGCTTAGAGAAAAATGGAAGTTGGAATTGCAGAGACGTTTCGGCATCGCTGCAAATATTGTTGATGCCGAAGATACAATACATGTTTTAAGAGATTATAGAGTAGGCGACATTAGCGAATTTGCTATCATTGCAAGCATGCAGGGCCTTCGGCCAAGCAAGGGATGGGATGATAATGACAACGATATTAACAATGCATCTTCAAAACTTGCACGATTTTTGAGTGAAAATGCTCATGATGAGCCTCTCATTGATCTCCTAATTATGGATGAGGCACATTATCTTCGCAATCCAGAAAGTATGACATCTAAACTCGGCCGATTGCTTCGGGATGTGGCTAACCATGTTGTCCTACTTTCTGCAACCCCAATCCATCTGAGGAATAATGAGTTATTTCAACTGCTCAATCTTGTTGATGAGGACTCTTTTAACCAGATCCATGTGTTTGATGACATTCTTGAAGCTAATGCGCCTCTTATCCGTGCGCGAGACAGACTCCTGCGTGGCAATATTGATCGTGAAGAGTTTATAAATCTGCTTATCGAGGCAAGGTCACATATACTCCTCAAAAACAATCGTCAATTGCAGGCTATTTTGGATACTCCGCCAGATGATATTGCACTCAAAAATAATGCCTACAGGAGTGAATTAGCTCATCGTCTTGAGGGTATAAATCTTATGGGACACGCCGTTACAAGGACGCGTAAACGCGAAGTTACTGAATGGCGTGTCATTAGGGAAGCAGTTCCAGAAATGGTAGATATGACAGCGTCAGAAGAAAATTTTTATAACAATGTTACAGATCTTGTGCGCCAATACTGCCTAAAATGTGCTGCTAATGAAGGCTTTTTGCTGGTAACACCTCAGCGGCAAATATCAAGTTCTATGCCGGCTGCACTTCGTGAGTGGAAAAAACGGAAATTCGAATTTGAACAGACATATGAGGATTTGGGATATGAAGCGGAAAATGAAAGAGAAATTGGCCCATTGGTTAAGTTAATTCTTGAAAATGCAGACAAACTTGGTGACCTGCAGGAGCTATGGCAAAACGATTCAAAATATAAAAGACTGAGCAAGGAATTAAAACGATATTTAAAAGATCATCCAAAAGAAAAAATTGTAGTTTTTGCCTATTTTCGACCAACTCTATATTACTTGAGCGAAAGGTTAGCAGCAGAGGGTATTGAAAACACAGTGCTTGTGGGAGGAGGGACTGTTAATAAAAATGAGATTATCGAGAGATTCAAAGAGCCCCAAGGTCCCAGTGTGCTTCTGGCATCGGAAGTGGCAAGTGAAGGTATTGACCTACAGTTCTCGCGCGTTGTGATAAATTATGATTTGCCATGGAATCCAATGAAAGTAGAACAGCGCATTGGTCGTATTGATAGACTTGGGCAAATAGCGCCAATAATAACCATTTGGAATCTTTTTTATGCCGATACTATTGATGCAAGGATTTATAAGCGGTTGTATATGCGTCTTGGAATTTTTGAATACGCATTAGGCGGGCTTGAAGCTGTCTTAGGAGAAGAAATTAAAAAACTGACAATTGATCTATTAAGAGGAAATCTTTCAGCAAAGCAAGAAGAAGATCGCATTTCCCAAACTGCGCAGGCGCTTGCTAACTTACGCAAAGAAGAGGACCAGCTTGAAGAAAACGCTAATAACCTTATTGCTCATGGAGATTATATCCTGCATCAAGTAAGGGCAGTGCGCGAACTCGGAAGATGGATTACAGGTGAAGATATTTGGATCTATATACGGGATTTTTTCAACATGAAATACCACGGCTGTGAATTTCGACAATTGCAAGAAAATGATTTAGTGTTTGATATTAGGTTGTCTGAAAATGCAAGGTTTGATTTTGAGCGTTTTATTCAGGCCCGCCGCCTCTTTGGCCAGACACGGCTTGCATCCTCTGCTTTTAAACCAATCCGCTGCCGGTTCAAAAACCAAGTGCCACAGCAAAGCTCTGGGGAATATGAGCATATTAATCAGTTTCATCCTCTCACACGGTTTGTTAGTGAAAGCATTCAAAAAAGTCTTAGACAGTCTGAGATATTTTATTTTCCTGTAGTAAGCTTGCGCCTTAATAGTAAAGAAGTGCCCGCTATTTTGCCGAACGATTATCTTTTTTATGTTGAGCGATGGACAGTGCAAGGAGTTAGGGATATTGAGCGAATGGTGTATTGTGCTGGAGTTGCTTCCAAGAACTCTCAACTGCTCAGCGAAGAGGGAGCCGAAATGCTTGTAACCAGTGCATCCAAATATGGAACAGACTGGCTTTCGGCAGGTAATGAAGTTGTAGTTCCTTTGTTCGCTCCACTTCTTGAAGAGTTCAAAGATATTGCAGAAAAAAAGTATTCTGAGTATATTTCCTTTATTGAGAATGAAAATAATGATAGGGCGGATCTTCAAGAAAAGACCCTGAATCTTCATTTGGAACGTCAGCGAGAAAAATTACATGCGGTGCTAAGAAATCACGAGGAAAAAGGAAATCTGAAAATGATTGCTCCAACTCTCGGACAAATCGAAAAGCTCGAAATGCGGGTTAGGGACAAGTTGAGAGCTATCGATGAGAAGAAAAAGCTGCGACACCATAACAAGGAGGTTTGTCTTGGAATCATTCGGATAGATTAATTTTTAAGGAGGGGGAATATGGGGAAAAATAAAAAAAAGCAAATCAAGAGAGCATCTGATCACTCTATCAAAAAAACTCATGAGCCGACAGCAATGGAACTTGCTTTTCGTAATGCAGAAGTTCAAAGAAAAAAAGATGATACCGCGACAGAAGTTATACAGGGCAATAAGCCTCCTATCCCAAAACATCCTGAAACAAGTAAGCCTTTGGAGTCTATAAAAGTTGCATCACAGTCCAATACTACCAGTGTAAAGCCAGTTAGTGCTAAGAGTGTTTCTGCCCCTTCTCCCGCTTCCTCGAACAAAAATGCACCGATTGCTCCGCAACTAACTCAAAAGAAAGCTACCATGCCAAAAGGTGCCTCTCCTGTCCTAAAAAATCCAACGCCAGTTGAGATGGGGTTGAAGCCTGTGCCAGATAAAACACTTGTTTTAGAGAATGTATATACTCATATAGAGGATGCCAAAAGTGGACAAGGGAAAAACCTAAAACAAGAAATATCTTCTACTTGGAAAACTCAGGTTCATACCGGAAACTATAAGGATGAAAGCGATATTGTAATAGGCTTTGATTTTGGCACCTCGTCATCAAAAGTAATCATTCAGGATTCTATATTAAAGATCGCCTATGCTATACCATTCGGACAACTCGATAAACGCTTAGCTTGTTCTGGGAACAATTATCTTATTCCTACTAAGATATTTATCAATGAGGATGGCAGTATCAGCCTCTGCGGAGGGGATCATTCATATGAACATTTAAAAAACCACCTAATGGACGATCCCGATCGGGATATTTTTAAAGCAACCAATAATTCCCTATCTATCACCGTATCAGAGATTGCTATTGCTTATATGGCGAAAGTGATTCGGCTTGCTCGAGATTGGTTTTTAAAACACACGAAAAAAATTTATGAAAAGACACATATTCATTGGCATATTAACTTGGGTATACCATCAAAAGATTATGACGATTTGAAGAGACAGAAAGTCTTTCAAACTATAGCAATGGCTGCGTGGAGGGTCTCCAGTCTCAATTCAAAGATAAATTTAACAGATGTCAAAAACATTCTCCATGAAGCATCTGAATATATAAATACGGATGCAAATAATATAAACGCAGAAGAGTGGCTACACCCTGATTATGTGAGTACACATCCAGAGGTAATAATGGAGGTAGTTGGGTATGCTAAGTCTCCATTACGCGCAAACGGATTGTATTTGCTCGTTGATATAGGCGCAACCACTCTGGATGCCGCTACTTTCAGAATTAACAGTCATGACGGTGAAGATGTTTTCGCGCTTCTGGAAACTAATGTTGAAAAACTCGGCGCGCTAAGGCTTCATAGCCAAAGAATAGAAACAATGAAAAATTCCATGCAGCAATTTTTACAGCAAAAGAATATTATAAATCCAATAGATCCTCTGCCTTCTTGTGCCTATTACGAAGTCAAGATAGATAAGGAAGAGGTAACTAAAGGTGACGAGAACTTTCTTCAACAGTGTTCCAAGACAATTGGCGAAGTAGTTAAAAAGACAAAAAAGGATCGTGATCCTCACTCCAGCGTTTGGGAAGATGAGCTTCCTGTTTTTATTTGCGGGGGCGGGGGGAGGCTTCCCGTGTATCGGAAAATAATCAATGAACTTGGCTTAAGGTTCAAAAAGCGGTGGAGTTATTTTAAAGGCTTTACCATAAAGGAAATACCAAAACCTGAGCAACTTGATGCTCCTGATCTACCGCCGAACGAATATGACCGTCTTGCCGTTGCTTACGGACTGAGCTTTACTTCTGATGAAATAGGCGAGGTAATTCCGAAAAGCAAGATCAACAATATTATTCAACAAAAAGTAGTATCAAATATAGACGATAAATATGTGACTAAGGATATGTGCTAAAAGGGCTAAATAAAAGGATTTTGTGAAAATCATCTTAAAACATAAAGGCAGCTATAATCAACCAGAGGTTATAGCTTTTCTGAAATCTCATGCAAAAACTGCAGAAAAAGTCATGTCCAAAATGGCAGTCACATATAAAATCAGCACACCTTGTGTTATGGACAGAATTTCAAGAAGGTTTTTGGCGATTGCATTGGATAATGGCCAGCCACATTCTCGACAACAAATTGTTGTCAACAAAGATTGATATCATTCCCGCTATTTATTCTTATATATGGTACAATAAAACTAATATATGAGAGCAAGAATTGCTTATAAGGAAAAATGGCAAGCAGATGACAATATTGTTGAAATTAAGGTTTGGGAAGTTCCTATTAGCAAGGACAAGCCTCATGGTTATAAATACTCTCTCGTTTATATCAAAGGCAGTAAACGTATTTTGGGTTATGACAATGCCGAGGGTAAAGGAGACCACAGGCATTACGGGCAGCGAGAGGAGTCTTATAAATTTAAAGGAATAGACAAACTATTTGGAGACTTTTACAAAGATTTACGGAGGTATTGGCAATGAAGGTAAGAGATGTGAGAATACGGATAAAAAACCTTGAAGAAGTTCTAAGCGAAGCAAAAGAGGTTATGAAAAAACTTGAGCGTGGAGAGAAGGTCAAAAAGCATGAGGGTATTTCATTTGAGAGCCTTGATGCAATGAGAAAGGTCTTAACAGAGGAAAGAATAAGAGTATTGAAAACAATAAAGAAAGAGCATCCTCAATCAATATACGAACTTGCAAAGATACTGGGCAGGGATATGAAGAATACCTTTGATGACGTCCAGTTCCTTGCAGGGATGGGCCTTATAGAATTAAAGAAAACAAAGGATGGCAGAGAAAAAACTGCTCCTATAGTAAAATATGACAGGATCTTGTTAGAGATTGCCGTTTAAAGATATTTTATTAGCATAAGGAGTAAACCAAATGATAAAAGAGGCCATAAGCATAATAATCCAGAACATCAGTCTTTCAGAGTCTGAAATGGCGGAGGTCATGACAGAGATAATGGAGGGCAAGGCCACGGACGCCCAGATAGGCGCGTTTCTTACAGCGCTGAGAATAAAGGGCGAAACCGTGGAGGAAATAGCAAGCGCTGCGAGGATAATGAGGGACAAGGCGTTTAAAATAAAGGCCCCGGAAAATGTCGTTGATACGTGCGGCACTGGCGGCGACATGTCAGGCACATTCAATATATCCACAACCACGGCTATCGTGGTTGCCGCATGCGGCATACCCGTGGCAAAACACGGCAACAGGTCAGTGTCAAGCCAGTCAGGGAGCGCGGATGTG
>JBBILM010000038.1:8904-12021 GCA_037444915.1 Nitrospirota bacterium
TCTTTTCGCGCCCTTATTTCACCCTGCAATGAAGTTCGCCATCGGGCCGCGCAGGGAAATAGGCATGAGAACTATATTCAATATCTTGGGACCTCTTACCAATCCGGCAAGCGCAAAGCGCCAGATACTCGGGGTATTCGCCGACAGGCTGACAGAGCCGCTTGCAGAGGTGCTTGGAAGCCTCGGCGCTGTGGATGCCATGGTTGTGCATGGAGAAGACGGCCTTGATGAGATTACAATTTGCGACGGAACAAGGGTTTCAAGGTTTAGAGACGGGAAAGTGGAAAGCTTCTTTATCTCTCCCGAGGATTTCGGTTTTAAAAGGGCTGATCTGATAGATTTAATAGGCGGCGGCAAAAAAGAAAACGCGGACATTACCGTATCAATTCTCAACGGAGAAACCGGGCCGCGGCGCGATATTGTTTTAATGAATTCCGCTGCAGCAATTGTTGTTTCAGGTCTTGCATCTGACTTTGCAGCAGCAAAAGAATTTGCAGCAGAGGCCATTGACTCTAAAAAAGCTCTTAAAAAGCTCGAAGAAATCAAAAAGGTGACCGCTTCCTTGTAACTTGCAATATTGCGGGAAAAACAGGCACTGGCAGCTTAACTATTCGTTATTTTTGCATTCGCCAATCGGAACAAGCCCCCCGAATGTCCTGTTATGCTCCTTAAGAAGCTCGCAGACATCCCTTGGTTTGTCCACCATTTGAAAAAATGAAAAATCTTCCCTGCTGATGGTCTTATTCGCCACAAGCGTATGTTTCATCCAGTCTATAAGCCCTTTCCAGTATTCACTGCCGTACAAAATAATAGGGAATGACTCAATCTTGCCTGTCTGCACAAGGGTCAGCGCCTCAAACAGCTCATCCATTGTGCCAAAGCCACCTGGAAATATAACAAATGCGATGGCGTATTTAATAAACATGAGCTTTCTTATAAAGAAGTATCTGAAAGAGATGTTAATATCCAGAAAGTGATTGGCATACTGCTCGTGCGGAAGTTCTATATTCAACCCCACTGACCTGCCCTTGCCCATCTTTGCCCCTTTGTTTGCAGCCTCCATGATGCCGGGGCCTCCTCCGGTAATAACAGAAAAGCCCGCGTTGGAAAGCATTTTGGAAACCTTTACAGCCTCCTGATAATAATATGAATCCTCTTCCAGCCTCGCGCTTCCGAATATAGTAACTGCCGGGCCAATATCAAAAAGATTTTCAAATCCGTCAACCAGTTCGGATTGGATCCTGAAAACCCTCCATGTTTCTGATTTTCTTAAATCTTCGATCATCAAAACCTCCGTTTATTAATGTAATAGCCTAAATCAGCTATTCCCTGTTCTGAAATATGCCCGCGTAAAACCGCTCATATCAGGCATTAAAAGAGTTGCTCTTTTTCCTCTGATTCTTCATTTTCAGCATCCCTGCAATTATCGGGTAAATAAAATTTTGCCTCGTCAACAGGAAGCTCCTGCACATTCTTTAGCTTGCGCTGTATCTGTTTTGTCCTTGTTCCAACCAGATTTTCAATGTCATCGCTCGCCTGATTTATTTTATCCTGGGCCTTTTTCAGAATATTGCCGAACTTTTCAAACTCGGTTTTTACAGCCCCCAAAATCTTCCACACCTCGCTCGACCTCTTTTCTATCGCAAGTGTCTTAAAGCCCATCTGCAAGCTGTTTAATATAGCGGCCAGAGTTGTAGGCCCTGTGATTATTATCTTGTAATCCCTGTGCAATGTCTCTATCAGGCTTGTCCTTCTTACAACTTCAGCGTAAAGCCCCTCAATCGGCAGGAACATAATCCCGAAATCCGTTGTATAGGGCGGGTCAATATATTTATCCCTTATATCTTTTGCGGCCTTCTTTATATTATTTTCGAGAAGCTTTGAAGCATCCTCTATAGCAGCCGTATCTGCCTGCTCATATGCCTCAATCAGGGCGTGATAGCTTTCTCTGGGGAATTTGGCATCTACAGGCAGGTAAACATGCTCTCCTGAGTCATCCTTTCCGGGCAGCCTTATTGCAAATTCCACGCTGTCTTTGCTGCCTTTTTTTGTGATTACATTTTTATCGTACTGCTCAGGAGTTAAAAGCTGTTCCAGTATGCTTTCGAGCATTAATTCACCGAGTATGCCCCTTGTTTTTACATTTGACAACACCTTCTTTAAATCACCAACGCCTACCGCAAGTGACTGCATCTCGCCTAATCCCTTATGCACCATATCCAGACGCTCGCTAACAATCTTGAATGACTGCCCGAGCCTTTCCTCGAGGGTCTTGTGCAATTTTTCATCAACCGTCACCCTCATTTTCTCAAGCTTTTCGCTGTTGTCATCCTGCATCTGTTTCAGCTTAAACTCAATCGTATCCCTCATTTTTTCGAGCTTGGATTCGGTGGTCAGAATCAGCTCTGTCTGTTTATTAGAGATATTGTCAAACTTCTGCTTCTGTATTTCATTAAACTCTTTAACGCTTGCGCCAAATCTGTCCTCAAAGGATTTCAAAGACCTGCCCAGTTCCTCCCTGTTGTCTTTTGCATTTGAATCTATCTGCTCCTGAAGCAGCCTTAATTTTTCCTCAACAGTGAGTGTCATCTTCTGAAGCCTGTCTTCATTTGACTGGGTTAATGAAACAAGCTGATTCGAAAAGGTGTCGAGCAGATTTTTCTGCTGGTTGGCTATGCCGGTCATATTGCCGCCAAGCGAATCGCTGAACGCCTGCATCGATGCGCTCAACTCCTGCCTCACCTGCCTTGAATTATTTGAGGTTTCCTCTCTATTTTGGGAAATTTCATCTTTGATGATTTTTTCAATCCTTTCCTGATTTTTTTCAAAAGCAGCAATCCTGACCTCAAGCTCGGAAAAGCCGCTCTTTGGACTCCGCTTCAATAAAACGAAAATCAAAAAAGCATTTACTAAGGCCAGTGCTGCCACAGCCGCGATCAATAACACATCCATTTGCGCAACCTCCCTCACACTTAAGAATCCTTAAGTTTCCTTTTATTACATCACAGTATGCAATATAAAAATCAAGTTTTGTCATGCCACCCTAAAATAGAGATAGGACTGCAGTCTGGCTGCTTACTATCACTGGAATGACCCGCAGGCATTGGAACAGGCTGT
>JBBILM010000038.1:12121-17870 GCA_037444915.1 Nitrospirota bacterium
AACTGCTAACGGATTTCAGGGCGGAAAATTAAGTTTTCTTTTGTTATAATTTATTTATCCAAAAAGGAGGGGCCATGAAACTGCATATAAAAATTGAACAGGATGAAGCAGGCTATTATGTAGCAGAAGTTCCCGCGCTTCCCGGGTGTTTTTCGCAGGGCAAGACTTACGAAGAAGCCCTAACCAACATCAAGGAAGCCATTGAGGGCTGGATTGAAGTAATGGAAGCCAAACAATCGCCCGATCTCTCCAGCCTTGTAGAAGTCGCTGTGTAATGAGCAAATTACTGAAGCCATGTTCCGGCGCCGATGCAGTGCAAAAAATTTAAACTGGCAGGATGGACTATTGCCCGTCAAAAAGGCTCGCATGTAATGATGACAAAACCAGATTATCAGTGGACATTATCAATACCTCTTCATAATGAACTCGGCCCCGGACTTCTTCACAAACTGATAAAACAAGCAGGACTTACTGTTGATAAGTTTAATGAACTGTAGCTCTCCCCGCTATTTGAAACCGTATCTCCCTTTTGCCTTAAACTCCAAGATGACGTTGTCTCTCAATATCTGTAACTGCTGACGGATTTTAAGGCGGATGTGGAGAACATGCTAAAGAAGGGCAACCTTGAAATCGAAAATATCACGAATCGCCTGAAAATCCCTTTTGTTCTGAGTATAAACTATTGCCCCAATGCTCCTTGCCGAAGCAGCTATCAGACAATCATTTGTAACGGAAGAACTCTTTTAATGTTATATCCCTTTATACGCTGCAAGTCTGATAAAATTACGCCAGCCCTTTCATAATCTTTTAGATTAGGGATAACGATTCTATTACCTCTTTTGAAGAAATCACCGATGTCATCAACAGCATTTATGGCATCCTTTGTATGAGCGCCTGCACGTAGTTCCATGAAAACTACAGATGAAAGGTAAACAAAGCCGTCTGACAAAAATATTTCCTTATACAACTCCGTATTTGCAAATCTGTCTATAAAAATATTCGTGTCTATGAGCTTTTTAAGCATAGACTTTCTTAACCTTTATTCCCCTGTGTTTCTGAAAAATTCCTTCAAGTTCAACTTTTCCTGACGCCACATCCAATGCCTTCTTTATAGCCTCGGAGTTATCCTTTACATTAAAGGCTTTTTTAATTTTTTCAATATCGCTTTTCTTAACTTCCAAGCGCTCTATGGTCACAAAATTTGCCTTTGACATTTTGTTTCCTCCTTCCGTGTTATTGCCTTTAGTATAGCAAATAATTTTTACTTACTCCCATACTGCCCTTTTGCCTTAAAATCAAGAATGCCCTTGTCTCTGAGACTTTGCAACTGCTGTAGGATTTTGAGGGCAGAGGAGTTATTCCGGTATGAAGTATTAATATTAAAAATTGCAGTCTTGATTTTTGGTATAATTAAAATACGATGAAAAGAGAAAATCTTGTCAGTACGATAAAAGAAGTACTTCAAAGCGCAGGGATAAAAAAGGCTTATCTCTTTGGAAGTTTTGCGAGGAATGAGAAAATGTATCATGATATAGACATTGCCATAAAACCGCCAAGGGATTTTTCACTGCTGGATTTGGCCCATCTTGAAAATGTCCTTGAAGATAAGACAAAGGAAAAAATAGACCTTGGCACCATAGACAGCATTCATCCCCTCGTCAAAAAATATGTAAAAAAAGATTTCATAGCATTGTTATGAAAGAAGACCTTATCTACATCTCTCATATCCTCACTGCTATATCCGACATCAAAGATTTCACAGCAGGAATGACTAAAAAGGACTTCTTCAAAAACAAAATGGCAGAGCATGCCGTCGTGAGAAATATCGAAGTTATCGGAGAGGCAAGCAAGCACCTTTCTGCCAAGTTCAGAGAGAAACACAAGGATATTCCGTGGAAAGATATTATCAAAATGAGAAATAAAGTAACCCATTTCTATTTTGGAATAAACTACGACATTGTCTGGAAAGTCGTTAAGCGTGATATTGTTCTGTTGGGGAAAAAACTTGAAGCAATTATAACCCCTGGCAAAAAATAAGAATCTGGACTTTTGCGCTATCTGAAACCATACCTCCCCTTCCCTATTAAATTCCAAGATGCCCTTGTCTCTGAGACTTTGCAACTGCTGGCCTATGGCTCGTTGAGCCAACGGCTCATGGCGCGGATTTTGGGGGTGGATGTGTTTATTTTAAAGATTTAAAATTTTAGCAACAAACACTTTTCTCGCATAAAACGCTCTGCTTGTACTGCCATGCCCCGGCCCTTTTGTTCTCGGCTGAACGAGACCATTCTACCTGTAAGGGCTTGAAAACCTTTATCCCGTATGGTTTCTCTTACAACATCGTAATCAGCTTTTACTTGTTGGTAAATAGCAGGATTATCAAGGTCAAAAGTATTAACCTTCACAAGAATAGACGACCTTTCTTCTTTCGACTCAAACATGCGGGCACAAACAACTATCTTTTTTAGCTTTGTTAAAAGATGGCTTTCTTCAAATTCTTTCTGCAAGACATTGACAGAATCAATCATAGTTATTGCCATGGTTTCTTTTAGCACAATTGCGCCTGCTCGTAGGCATTTCAAAGGAACTATTTTTAATTCCCATGAGCCAAAATTTGGTGATTGTGCTAATCAAGATGCTCAAAATATGAGTCCTCGATTATCCCAGTTCCAATCAGCCTCATACATTCATCTGGGACAGCAATCAGTGCTTTTGTCAAAACTTCTGTTAACAGTTCCGCGTCTTCGGGGAATTCTGTTTTCCCATCCCATTCGTCACTTAATCTTTGTGCGATAGCCCTTGCCCACTCCGCTGTTGAATTATTCATTTTGTTTCCTCACAATCTAAGCTTTGATTCAATACTTATAATTTCGCTTGTTTTTGAATGTAACTCTGCCACATTATCATAACTCCAGAAACCAACCCGTTTGCTTATAGGAATAAATGCCTGAAACGACAACTTTGCCTGAAATTCCCTTTTCCTAATCTCATCTGCGACTATACAGAAGTTGGCATAAAAGTCCTGAAGCTCAACGAATTTTAGCAAAGAATTCTGTATGTCTGTAGAATGTTCAATTTCAAAAAGACTTGCGGGCATATCCCTTTCATTAAACCACGCGACATCTATCATTTTCGCTTTCTGCACTATGCGGTCATAGCTGAATTTATAGATATCGGAGATAGTTGTAATCTCGGAAAGCTTCTTGCCCAAGTATAATTTGTTTTTATCCTGATTGGGAACAAATGTTTTGAACTGTTTAAAATTCCCTAACTCAACAATCAGTCCTTGATAATAGGTATGGGAATATTCATCCTGTTTTGCTTTGGGCTGGTCTTTAGACGGAAGGATTTCGGGCGGCAATTTATCTTTATACTTTTTTAATGCCCACAACCCCGGCCTAATTTTAAAAAACTCAGGTCTTTCCTGAACTATACGACGGACACTTGCAAAAGGAGTTTTTGTTTTCCATTCGCAATCTTTAATTCTCAATACACTTTGGTTTAATTGCCCAAGTGTGGCATATCCACCATGCTCTTCCATAGCGTTTATGACGGCTTCATATTGTTTCATACTGACAATGCTCCAAGTTCCTGCATTGCAAAGCCGACTGAGTAAATAATATGTGTTGTGCCAGAAACCCAAATAGTTCCGTTAGGTTTTAAAACACGCTGGCAAGCTTTTAACCATTCGAGAGTAAATTTATGATTCTCTGCTACTCCTTTAGATTTGTCCCATTTGCCCTTATTAACAGAAACCATCTTCCCTGCATGGCAGGTAATACCGCCATTGGAAAGGAAATACGGCGGATCGGCAAAAATCATATCAACGCTGTTTTCCCTTCCCTGATTTAATATATCGACGCAATTTCCCTTGAGAAGCCTTACGGAGTGTTCAGGAGCGTCATAATAAACACTAAAAGGTTTCCTGCCGTTATTTCCGTAAGAAGCTGTTTCTTCGGAAATATAGAAATTCATAGCGTCATCGGGAAAACTATACGTTATCGCCTTTTTTGTTTCCTTTTTAATCTTTGGTTTTATTTTATTAGCTGCTTTTTTTGGCATTGATTCCTTCAAATAAATCTGTAATTTTTACTTCCAAAGCATCTGCTATTCTGAAAAGGATTTTTAAGGATGGGTAACGAAGACCGCGCTCTATTTGGCCTACATAAGAAATATGAATATCAGCCTTCTCAGATAATTCATCCTGCGTCAATGCCTTTTTCTCCCTAAATTTCTTAATGTTTTGGCCTAATAAAACGCAGCGATTATCTTCATGCTCCTTTTTTGGCATAATTAAATAGTGTAGAATTGTTACAAATAGTATTTAAAGAGACTATATGTAATAATGAAAAAGATAACGACACCCGGCGGAACAAGTTTTATATTCCGCTTGCTTATAAGGTTATGGACAGATTCTTAAAAACTGGCTTTGTTCTTAAAGAGGACATCATCAAAGTCCAGCATAATTGCAAGGCAACGGGTTTTTGGATAAATAAGTCAAAGGAGTACAACTTTCTCTTAATTATGCATGAGCATATTTTTGTTTTTTATAAACCACGATAACCTATATTTTGACACTCTCGTTGCCAGAGAAGCAGCAAGGCGAACCAGACACGGATAAAGACAGCCTCTGAATTCAGCACAAAAGAGCTTGGGAGTGCTGGTTTTGGTTCATCCCTTGTACGCAATGCTCTTTTTTCCATAAGAGAAGTCGTCAAATCAGAAGAGGTGTCACAGGGTAAGAACTGGCTCAGGAATGAAGTAAAAGACTACTGGAACCAGATGACGACCCTGATTGAGATATTGCGATATCTTTCGACAATGGGATACAAGATTGACCACTGGAAAAAGGATGCCGAGGCTGCAAGTCTTGTTGCCAGTGCTGTACAGAATAATTATGTGTGATATATAATGAGATAATATTTAAGAGTAGGGGGAGGAAAATGTCTAAAAGTGTGACCATCAAGCTTGATGATGAGATTTACAGAAAATTTCATGAAATTGCAGCGGAAGAAAACAGAAGCATATCCAATCTGATAGAGACCCTTGCGATAAAAAAACTCGACGAAGAACTTTTTACCGATACTTTTGAGACCGCAGAAATCCTGTCGAACAAATCGCTTATGGAGAGGCTTAAGAGAGGCCATCAGCAGGCAGTACAAAAAAAGGGCCGGATGATTGGATAAAATTGGCTAAATTCAGGATATTTGAGACCGCACAATTCACCGAAGACCTTTCTGCTGATTTTAAAGGCAGGGGGGCAAAGATCAAAGATAAGCTCCTCAGTTACGTTTATCCCCAGTTGAGTGATAACCCCTATCGAATGATTAACCGTTTCTCATCCCTTCAAAATAGATAAGTCCTTTCTCACCGAGAGACTGAGAGGGGCAAAAAATACGACAGGAATGTTTTGTCTTATTTATTGGAGAAGCGCTGGCTCGAAAAAGGCTGCATAATTTTTTCTCAATATTACGATTCGATTATCTGGCTCGGAGAACAGATCTCTGAGGAGCTTCCGGAAGAAATCATAGGCGTCTAAGCAGGAGGACAGAAGTCCGGGTTCATAAAAAAACAAGGCCCATCCTGCGGTGCTGAATTTTTCATGAAAAACAGCGAATTTCATCCAACAGGCGATGTTGTAATTATATGCAGTGCTGAAGGTGCAAATGCAAAAGCTGCTCTGAAGTTTTTCCTTGGGTGTGCGACAAATTTATAGTACGTAATTTCAGGCCGCACGGTTCTCCCAGAA
>JBBILM010000039.1:0-4861 GCA_037444915.1 Nitrospirota bacterium
GTATAAGGCAAAATATATATCTATGTCAAGCCTGTCATATTTTTGTCGCAGACCCATTCATATTTCCCCTTTTTTTCCTAAAAATTGATGACAGTAGTTTATTTTGATATAATCTTTAAAAAAAGGAGGGCAGGGGGCATGTCTAAAATAGATGACAATTATGAGAATGAGACCATATGTATTAAATTTTGCGGGGTCTGTCCGACATATCCGGGAGTCAAAGGCGAACTCCTGTTCTGTGCCAGGGGAAAAAGCGGCTCACCAAAGCAGAAATCAGGTTGCAACTGCGGCATGTGCGACATCTGGAATAAATACAACCTCGAGGATTTTTACTATTGCATTGAAGGCGCTTCAGAACAGGAATAGCGGTATTTTAAAACTCGCATATCTATGAATATTGTTTGCAGCAGGAACTGAATTGGGAGATGACATGGACATAAGAGAGATAGAAACAAAGGTTGTAAAAAGCATCCAGAGGACGCATGATGTAAAAAGCATCAGGTTTGCTGTTCCTGATGATTTAGAGTTCAAACCCGGCCAGTTCTTTCTTTTAACAATAAAAATAAAAGGGGAGGAGGTGAGGAAGCATTTTTCCATGTCCAATTCCCCTACAGAGAAGGGATATATCGAGGTTACAAAAAGGATAACAGGCAGCGAGTTTTCCCATGCCATGGATGTGCTGAAGGAAGGCGACTGGGCGAGGATTAAGCTGCCATTCGGAGCATTTACATTTGAAGCAGGTCAAGAAAAAATAGCCTTTCTTTCGGGTGGAATAGGGATTACTCCAATACGAAGCATGTGCAAATTCGCGACCGATAAAAAGCTTCCTTTGGATATTGTTCTTATTTTCGGCAATAAGACAGAAAACGACATAATATTTCATGAGGATTTTTTAAAAATGGAAGCTGAAAATAAAAATCTAAGGGTGGTATACATGCTGGACAACCCGCTTGATGAAAAATCATGGAAGGGCAGAACAGGTTTAATGAACAGTCAGGTGATTAAAGAAGAGATTACAGACTACATGGAAAGAGTTTTTTATATGTGCGGGCCTCCGGCAATGGTAACCTATTTAAGAAATATGCTGTCGGATGAACTGCATATTGCCAATGAAAAAATAAGATTTGAGAACTTCAGCGGATATTAGCATTATTGTTTTTCTGTTAACCCCGATGTTGCATAATCGGCAGGACTGACATGCTTCAAACCGTCAGCCCTTTTACTTTGCCATTGTCTTTAATATCTGCTCCAGTCTCTTAATCTCTTCTCCATAGCCTGACCAGTTGCCCTGCCTCTGAAATTCTAAGGCTCTTTCATAAACCTTCATTGCCTCTTTTGCGAGATTCTGAGGAGAAATCTTAATATCCTCAATCCTTTCAGTCTTTCCGGCATCGGGTTTTTTAACACCGAATAATCTTTGAAGGGCAATGCCCAGATTTTCTTCCATAACAACATCGTTCTCATAAGCCACAATTACCCTTCTCAACTCAGGGAGTCCGGCCTTATCCGCTGCCGCAAGATAAAGAGGCTGAACATACAATAAAGACCGTTCTATCGGGATCACGAGCAGGCTCCCTCTTATGACCTGCGAGCCGCGCTGTCCCCATAACGTTAGCTGCTGCGATATGTAGGAATCCTGATTGATTCTTGCATCGATTTGTTTTGGCCCGAAGATCAGCCTGTCTCTCGGGAATGTGTAAACAAGGAGTTTGCCGTAATTGGGCTCATCGCACCTGGCAGCGAGCCACGCTGCGAGGTTGTCCCTTTTAGCGGGGCTGTACGGCAGAAGCAGTATGTACTCCTCTTTTTTTTCCCCGGGGAGTTTCATAATTGTGTAATAGGGATCCATTGCCTTTTCCCCGAACACAGGAACCTCCCAAAGGTTCTCCTTATTATAAAAAACCTTTGGCTCTGTCATATGATACAGCGAGAACATTGATGCCTGGAGCTGAAGAAGCCTTTGCGGATAACGTATGTGCTGTCGTAATTTATCAGGCATATTATTCATTGGCATAAACATGTCCGGAAATATCTTCGAATAGACCTTTATGACTACGTCAGAAGGGTCGCTGACATAAAATTTCAGGGAACCGTTGTAAGCATCGACTACAACCTTCACGGAATTCCTTATATAGTTAATACGCTTGTCAACAGGCTTTGAATAAGGCATTTTGTTGGAGATTGTGTATGCGTCTATCATCCAGATTAATCTCCCGTCCCCTGATACAACGATATACGGGTCCTTGTCAAAAAGCAGAAAAGGCGCTACAGCTTTAATCCTCTCGCTAATGTTTCTGTAATACAAAATGCGGCTTTCCTTCGTGATATCAGAGGAAAGAAGTATTTTTTCTGTGCCGAATCTTGCTGAAAAAATGGCTCTTTTAAGGAGTGTATCGAGCTTTACACCGCCGCTTCCGTTATAAGATGTATAAATATTTCCTTCGGATGTTGGGTAGCTGAATTCAGGAACCTTTGTATTTACGACTACATAGTCGTTGGAAAGCTCTCCGTAATATATTTCAGGCCTCACAATCTTTAAATCTGTGTTGCTGGCCGGTGGGATGTCTTTTACTGTGAACTCAGGAAGTCCTTCTCTCGTGATCCTGCTTACAGGACCTAATGTGATGCCGTTTCCATGAGTGAATATAAGCCTCTCATTTATCCATGTCTTGCTCGGCAGATCATCGTATGAAAGCTCTCTCGGAGAAAGCATCACCTGCATATATTCGCCGTCCATAACATATCTGTCATTGTCAACGTCAGCAAACTTATAGTAAGTCCTTATCTGCTGCAACTGACTGTATGTCTTAAGAAGGGGGCTATGATCCCATAGTCGTATGTTCTTTATGGTGGCGTCATTTTTTGATATGTCAGAGCTTGTTAAGTTATAGTTAACATCAAACGGGATTACTTCTATCCTGTCAAGGTCGTAGCCCATCCGTGTAAATTTAATATTATGATTTATAAAAGTCTGCTCAAGGGCAAGCTCGTTTGGCGCAACCTTGAATTTCTGAAGGGCAGCCGGATATGCGGATATCCCCAAAATATAGACAGAGACAACCGCAAGCAATGGCATAACTATCATTTTTTGAGAACCTTTAAGCATACCTGCAACAAACAGAACGCCCGCAACAGGAGTAATAAATACGAGCAATCTGTAAAAAAATAGTTTCGCATGAATATCCGTATAGCCTGCGCCGAAAATAACGCCGTGCTCTGAGTACAGAAGCCTGAATGCATCAAGATAAAAATCAAAGCTGATGTTGAATATAAAGAACCCGGCTAAAATGCCGGCGTGTTTTTTAACCTTTGCATCAATCGAAATGCTTCTGTCTGAAACAATAATCCCGCCTCTTAAAAGGTAATTTGCAGCAATCAGAATAAGCGTTAATATCAGTGTGAAGCCTATGAAACCCTTGATCGCCTCTATAAACGGGAGTTTGAACAGATAAAATCCAATATCTTTTCCGAGTATCGGATCTGAAGCGCCCATGTCTATACTGTTTCTGAAAAGCAGCATGTTCTCCCATTGCTGGCTGCCCCACTGCCCGGCAAAAAAAGCCATGATTACCGCGGCAATCACAGAAATCTGCTTGACAGTATTTGTCATGCCTTCTGTCTTAAAGGGATGGATTATGCCTTCTATTACGAAAAGTTCTCTTTGAGGGAAATTGGTTTTGTTGGCTATTTTTATATTAACAACAGCGAACAATAAAAAAGCTGTTCCAAATAGAAGACCTGAGCCTGCCTTTGAAAAAAGTGTTTTAGTAAAGACATTGGCATATCCGGCTTCTATAAAAAAAAGCCAATCAACATAAAGGTTCAGAACAGTAAAAAACATCGGAATTATCAGAAAGATAAGACCGAATAATATTAAATAGCCTGCCTTGATTTTATTCATTTAATCTCCTGTTGAGTCTAATTCCTTCTGTAATTACTTATACTCGGGATACGATGAATTTTGAAGCGCTGCAATTCTGTCGTCAATGTCCGGATGCGTTGCGAATAATGCGGCAATGCCGCTTTTTTTAGAGCCTGATATGCCGAAGGCAGCTATTTTATCAGGCAGATGAGGCTGTCTGATGGATGTCTTTAAAGCCTCCAGTGCGCTGATCATGGGTTTCTTGCCTACCAAATCTGCGGCTCCGCTGTCAGCCCTGTATTCCCGTTTCCGGGAAAAATAAAATACAACTACTGAAGCCAAAACAGCGAGGAGTATCTCTGCAATAATGGTGGTAATCCAGAAGGCTATGCCATGCCCTTTTTCATTCTTGAATACAACCCTGTCAACTGTGTGTCCGATTACACGGGAGAGGAAAAGGACAAACGTATTTACCACTCCCTGTATCAGGGCAAGGGTAATCATGTCGCCATTAGCAACATGAGCAACCTCATGAGCCAGAACAGCCCTGATTTTATCCCTATCCATCCTTCTGAGCATGCCAGAGGATAAAGCCACAAGCGAACTGTTTTTTCTCATGCCAGTCGCAAAGGCGTTCATGTCATCTGAGGGATAAACAGCAATCTCTGGCATTCCAATATTTGATGCCCTTGCCAGCTCTGAGACTGTCCTTACAAGCCATGCTTCTGTTTCATTCGCGGGCGACCCAATTACGCTTGCGCCCGTGAGTTTTTTGGCTGTCCATTTTGACATGGCAAGACTGATAAATGCGCCGCCCATGCCAAATATAGCCGCAAACGCAATAAGTGACTGATAATTTAATCCATAAGGTGTAAGATACGGTTCGATGCCGAGCAAGCGCATAGTTGCGCTGAGAACAATCAGTATAGCTATGTTCGTAATAAGAAAATAAATTATTCTACGCATTTTAGCCTCCTTTATCCGTGCTGCGGGTAGAAT
>JBBILM010000039.1:4961-17316 GCA_037444915.1 Nitrospirota bacterium
ATAATAACATATTTAAAGGATAAATAAGTCGATTAATACCAAAAATGCAATTGATGCCTGCTTATTATAGAAGGGGTAATAGCAGTTTTCTGACTAAGTGATTTTACGGAAAAAATTATTCCGGCTCTTTCTCCTTCATCTTGGAGAAATATTGGGGATATAGTTTTTCCGCGCACGAAGGGCAGATTGAGTGAGTGAATTCAGCCCCTGAGTGTTCTGTTATGTAGGCTTCAAGTTGTTCCCAATAACCCTCGTCATTGCGTATCTTTTTGCAGGATGAGCAAATCGGCAAAAAACCGCTGAGGGTTTTTATTTCAGACAAGGCCTTTGTAAGTTCTTCGACTAATTTATCGCTCGTTTCCTCGGCCTTTCTTCTTGTTATCATCATGTATGTAATTAGCCATAGCGCCCCAATCGCTACACCACGGTTTATAACGGCATATGTGAACGGTATGCCTGAAGGAGATAGCAGAAATCCGGTAATAATAAGTGTGCTGCTGACAGCGGCAGCAATAAAAAGGTATTTACGGTCAGGTATAGTGTAAAGAAGCAATAGCCCGGGAATATAACCGACCCAGTCAGCGATTCCCAATGGTGTGTTAGCATCCACAATAAAAGTAATTATTATTATAATGACGCTTAATGCGTAAAGCAGGTTTGCCTTTTTCTGCATAGTATAAATTTACCAGTATTATTAGATGTTTCGCAATAAATAGCACGACCCTTATTAAGTGTTTCATGCAACAAGCTGCAGGAAACTATCAGGATATGCATATAAAAAAGTCGATCTTAACTGTTTCCGTTTTAATCTTACAGTCGCGTAAACGGCATCAACTGCGGCAAGACTGATGTGCTGAAAAGGCTTTACCTGCGACGCCTTGTAAGATTTTCATACCACCCATTGTATTTACTGCAGAATTCCATCTTCAGTTAAAACCATCATTCTCTTAATGAATACGGTGTCATGTCGCATTGTAAAGGTTTTGAAGAATGTCAGTCTTGCCGCTTATGCAATATTAGGGTTAATTAATTTGCAATATTGCTGTTTATTATTAATTATATATTTTATTGTAAGGACATGATATTAGTACTTAACGGCATTTTATATTAATTAATATAGTTTAGATTCTGATGTCTATAGGCGTAGCAACTACCGGCAGCAAAAAAACGAACAAAGGAGGTGAAAAATGAGTTTTTGGGAAAAGGTAAAAAAGGATGTGCAGAAGGGAATCAAGGAAGGGGTGCATCTTGTCAAGGAAGGCGCCACTGTTGTAAAAGGAAAAGCGAGTGAACTTACAAAGGAAGGAAAAAGACAGTATAAGATTTTTGATCTTAAAACAAAGGTGCAAAAAGATATAGCAGAGCTTGGAGGAAAGGTGTATGAACTCAGTTCAAAAGCCAAGAACCCGATGCTTGACGCTAAAGTAAAGGCGGTTGTAACCGGAATAAAAAAACTCGAAGCCCAGATAACAAAACTCGAGGGAGCAGTAAAAACAGCAGTTAAAAAAGCCCCGGCTAAACTTGCGGCTAAAAAGAAGCCGGCTGCCAAGCCAAAAACTGCTGCCAAAGCAAAAGCTAAATAACAGCCTGAACTATCAGGAGGTTTCATTATGAAGACGGTATTAGCGTTAGTTCTCTTAATCTCGCTCTTTGGGGGCGCTGTTTACTTTGGAGATCCTTATACAAAAGGAGACTACAGGGCTACGTTCAGATGTTCAGGATTTGAAGGATAGGCTCCAAAAAATAGAAGAATTTGTCAAAAGCGAAAGCGAATTAAGGAGCGGCCTCAACTTCTGCCTGATGCTGACAGGCAGGACATAATCAAACGCGATAATTATTTTCCTTCTGGTAATAAGCGGCGTAATTACAGGGATTGTAATCGCTTCGCTTATTAAATTTAAAAGCGGACGCCATGAACAATCTGTTAAATCTGAGTTGTGATTAGCTTCATAAATTCGGACGAGGGATTTTTGAACCAGCTCGTCGCATTATTTCTTTATAACATCGCAAAGAAATTGTCATAATGTCAGGTGATTTTTTTGCTATAAAAAAGGCAATTTTATACACGGCCGGGCTTCCATTTAATATATCCTCTAAATCATATTGCCTTATTCCCAGAATATCTTTAAGCTCTGTTATTTTATGCCTGTGAAACAGAAGAACCTGAAGATAAGTTATGCGGATATTTTTATAAACAACCTCCTTTTGCCATGTGGAAAGTTCGTCCGACGTTAACAGATTTTTCTTTTTGGCATAAGCATATGGCTCCAAAAAATAATCCATATTGTTGACAAGCAGCTTAAAATCCCTCTCTACACTACTTAGAACATTGCTCGAGTGAATTCTGTAAACAGAGACGTAGCTGTCAATAACTCCGTAGTTTCCATGCATGCAGGTCTTTAAGAAAAGCTCAGAGTCACATGAGAGATTGTAATCATTTGAAAACGCGTTTAATTCCTTCGCGAGTTTAGTATTGAATATTATGTTGCATAATGCAAAGTCCTGAGGTTTGACCTTATCCCTGTTTAAAAAAATAGTTTTGCCGGATTCGATTTTCCTATAAGGGAGGGCAAGCTTCTTGAACTCCTGACGGTCTTCATATAGAATATAACTGTTTGCAAAGACACCCACTATGTTTTCCTCACTCAGGAGTTCAACAGCGTTTTGCAGATAATATTTATCTATCAAGTAATCATCGTCTGAAACAATCATGAACCATTCACCTGTCACGTGGTTAAAAAGGGCCTTTCTCCAGTTAGGTGTCATGCCTATGTTCATTTGATTCCTGTGATAAAAGATATTCGGGAGATCAGAAAATCTTTCTTTTATAAGCTCCTGCGTGCCGTCTTCCGACGCATTATCGGATATGATCACCTCGAGATTGGAATATGTTTGCGATAAGATGCTCTCGACAGCCCCTCAATGGCATGTTTCTTCCATTCCCCTACTTGATTGGGATGTATCGCATATCTCGCTGATATGTCCACTATCGTCGCATCCTCTTTCAATCCCTCTCTTGCTACTTTCGCCTTGAAATCCGCTGAATACATCTTCCTCTTTGTCCTGCTCATACCGGTGAATCCTCCTTCGTTTTGTCGTATATTTTACCACTTTATATGACTGTCCGATTTTCGGGGTACACCTCTCATCCGCTACAAAGATAAAAGCAGCTTCCACCTTATCATGGGCGGTTTTAGCTTCTTTTTGGATTTTAGCCTCTTTGAGCAGGCCCGTGATTCTGCTTCACAAGATGTTTCAATCTCCTCTGAAATCTTCTTAATAATCTGGAAGTTGTTCTTAAAATCTTTAAGGTGCCTCTGGCAAAGGATGAGGCAAGATTAACTATTGAGACAGGGAAGAAAATAGCAGGAAAGGTAAACAGCCAGAAATTAAGATAACGATAGAATACGGGGTACAGTATCCTGAAATAATTCCCTTCTTCCATAAAACTGCCCTTCCCTTTTCTTAGGTTTAAAATAGCATAAGGGAAGAAAGAAAATAATAATTTACGATTGATTATTTCAAAATAGTTCTTGTCAATGCCTCTTTCTATAAAGAAGCTAAATACCTTGTTAATATTTTCACCAAATACCTTGCACAACTGATATCCGCCTGTGTTTTCAGCCTTGGATGCCGTAAGATATTGGTCAACATAAACATTCTGTTTTGAATTAAAGAGGGCTGAAAACGTCCAGATGAGCACAGCTAGAAATGTACTATTAAATTCATCAAAGTCTATATTATTATCCACCAAGGTTTTATTAATGATATTGCCTGATATAAAGGTAAAATAGTAGCTGACCTTCTTGACAAATTTCTTTCTGTCTTCATATATATCAAACATGAGAGCCTTGTTTTTAGACATCTCGCATGAAAATGTATTCAGATACGAATACGATGGCATATAAACAATGCCAAACTCTCCACTTCTAAGTATGTGTAATATCTTATTGAGTGAACCATCGAGCAGGGCATCATCGTCTCCGAAGATTAGGACATACTTGGAGTTTGCGAGCTTATATGCCTGTGTAATGTTTCCGTCCATGCCGATATTCGCTGCATTCCTGACATAGTTAATATCGTATCCCTGTCCGAGGTATTTTTGGACTATTTCCTCTGTATTGTCTGTTGAGGCATTATTGGACACTATCAGATCGACGAATTCCTCATTGCCATGTAGTTGTTTGCATATCTGAGAGAGACATAAGTCTAAATAACATGCTCTATTGAATGTTGGGATGGCTATAGTTAAGAGTTTCATATCAGTTATTGGATTTCATTAGATGCTTTTGACAGGAGATGCCTAAAGCAGATTTAGTCATGAATGCTGTTTATCCATTGCAGCATCTGTATTACTCCGTCGCTGGCTGTTATTTCCGGTTCCCAGCCGAGCATCTTCTTTGCTTTGGTAACATCTGCTACAAATACTCGCTGATCGCTCAAGCGCGGGCGGAGTTTTCTATAAATCAGGGAAACACCGGTCAATTGCTCGAGCAATCTGAATAATTCAAGAAGAGAAAGGCTGTTCTTCATTCCCCCTCCAATATTATATGCCTCACCCTTTGCTGTTTCGATATTTTCAAGTGTCATGAAATAAAGGCGTGTGACATCGTCTACATGGAGGACATCACGCACCTGCTTGCCTGTTCCTGAAATTGTGAATGGTTCCCTCAGCACATTTCTCCTTGTTTCAACCGCCTTTTGGCAAAACCACCCAACCCATCCCTGTTCATAAGTGGCAAACTGTCTCCCCCCGTATATAGAGGAGTGACGGAAGACCACAGTCCTTAACCCAAAAATGCGGGCATAGTCGAGCATATACTGGTCTGCAGATCCCTTGGAGCATCCGTATGGAGATTGAAATTCAACGGGGGTTTTTTCATCAAATCCATCTGGCTTATCTATGCACTCAAAGCGTGTGTCAGTTTCCAGATACTGATACTGCTCAAGAGAGCCATAGACCTTATTGGTTGATGAGTATATTATGACAGCATGGGGGGCATACAGCCGCACGGCTTCAAGGAGGTTATGTGTGCCTATTGTGTTTATTTCAAAATCCACGCGAGGGTTTGCAATAGAGGTTGTCATTGCAACCTGTCCTGCGAGATGGAAAATGGCATCTGGATTGAATTCCTGCGCAAGCCTTGTTATATCATTCTGGTTACGGATGTCGCCATGAACAAAACGTAATACTCCTTTGTCTTTAAGCCACCTAAGATTGTCAACCGCGCCTTCCCGGTAAAGGTTGTCAAATACCACTAAATCATCGCCACGTATTATGGCGTGCATTGCCAGGTTGCTTCCCAGAAAACCACATCCACCAGTAATCAAAAGTTTCATATCTGTTCCTGCCTTTTAATTTTCAGTCTCTTTTGTTCAACTGCTATTGTTTTCTCAAGACCTTCTAATAGTTCTACGGTATTAGACCAGCCTAAAGCCTTAATAGGCTCGATATTGGCATGTGATTCCATAACCTCATGCTCCCTATATGGCAGGGCGCCGAATTTGAGCATTGTCTGAGAACCTGTGAGACGGTGTACCGTCTCCACAAATTCACGGACGGATACTGACGCTCCGCTTCCAATCTCATAATCCTGGTATATAGGTTCCTGAAGCCGAGCATTTCTGAGGAGTATGGCATAGGCAGATACTACACTGTCTATATAAATAAAGTCACGTTTTTGTCCGCCTGCTGTAAGCTTTAGCTCAGGCACATTCTGGATGCAGCTTTTAACAATATAAGCAGTAAACTTGGTATCATCATCGCCGGGACCATAGAAGTGATCCGTAATAATGTTTACAAAACGCATCTTACGCTGGTCTGCCATCAGTTTTCCCCATTCCGCGAATTGCTTTTTTGATAGGGAATAAGGATTTAAAAATTTGTCAAGACTTGTGTCAGTATTAAAAAATATATCTGTCTTAAAATATATCGCAGCCTCAAGAAGCCTTAGGGGAAAGGCAGTGTTTACATCAAGAATTTCACTCGCATCTTCCCCCTTGCGCCCATAGCATGTAGCTGTGTGAATAACAGCCTCTATTCTGCCGTGATCCTGAAATGGACTGGTTATTTCGCAACAGTCTATGTCATAGGCAGAGATATGGGGCATGACATCGGCAATACGCCATGTATTTGAAAAACTCCGCTTGAGGATGATGACCTGATGCCCTTCTTTAAGGAACGCCTTTACGAGATGGCTTCCGAGAAAACCGGTGCCTCCTGTCACAAGTATTTTCATTTAGCGCAGAACTCCCGTATAGTCTTGATTACGAATTCTATCATTGCCCCGGTCATACCCGGATATACGCCTATCCAGAATGTACGGTGCATGATGATATAAGTGTGTTTCAGGTCACTTATTACTCTATATCCCTCGCCTTTTACTCTCATCTCATCAAAGCACGGATGCTTAATCAGATTGCCTGCAAAGAGCATCCTGGTCTGAATCCCTTTAGATTCAAGATGATTCACCATGTCATCTCTGGTAAAACCAGCGCCTTCTGTTACTGTTAACAAGAATCCGAACCATGAAGGGTCAGAGTTTACCGTTGGCTCAGGGAGTATGAATTTATCAGATAGCTCTGCCACGCCTTCTCTGAGCCTCTTCCAGTTGCGCTTTCTTGCATCAATAAAGGACGGCAGCTTTTCAAGCTGGGCGCACCCTATGGCCGCCTGCATGTCCGTTGCCTTGAGATTATAACCAAAGTGAGAATAAACGTATTTGTGGTCATAACCATAGGGAAGCTCTCCAAACTGCTGGCTAAAGCGGTTGTTGCATGTATTGTCACGGCCCGAAGGGCACCAGCAGTCTCTCCCCCAATCCCTCAAAGATTCAATCAATTTCTTGAGTTGATTGTCGTTTGTGTAAACCGCTCCACCTTCGCCCATGGTCATGTGATGGGGTGGGTAGAAGCTCGATGTCCCAATGTGTCCAAAGGTGCCTGTATATTTCCAATTCCCCTTATATATATATCTTGAGCCTAACGCATCGCAGTTGTCCTCAATCAGCCATAGACCATGTCTGTCGCAAAAATCTTTTACCTTTTCAAGGTCAAAAGGGTTTCCAAGTGTATGAGCAATCATGACTGCTTTTGTTTTTTCAGACAAAGCATTTTCCAGTTGGGCACAATCAATGTTATACGTTGGTAATGACACATCTACAAATACTGGCACAGCGCCGTATTGAACGATTGGCGCCACTGTTGTCGGAAAACCGGCCGCGACGGTAATTATTTCGTCTCCCTTCTTTATCCTTTTCTCTCCAAGCTTTGAAGATGTCAGAGCCATAAACGCCAGCAGATTGGCGGATGAGCCGGAGTTGGTCAGAGAGCAATGTTTTACTCCTATGAACTCGGCAAACTCTTTCTCGAATTTTTCCGCATATCTTCCGGTGGTAAGCCAAAAATCGAGAGACGAATCTATAAGATTAGAAATTTCCTTCTCATCAAATATACGGCCTGCATAAGGAATACGGTCACCTGGTTCAAAAGACTTCTTTTTCTTATGCTTGAATTCGTAATATTTGACTGCCGCATCAATTGCCTTTTGTCGCAGATCATTTTCCAATTCTTTGTTTTCCATCCCGCACACCTCTATTCAACATTTGGAATATTCTTTGATTTGATCTAAGCAAGTCTGTTTTAAGTCCTTATTTTCTTTATAAGCCATTGTCCATTCAATTATACTGTCAATAGCCTTCTCCAGCACCCACCTCGGCAGCCATCCAAGCATTGACTTAGCCTTTGAACAGTCAAGCTTCAGATAATGCGCCTCATGGGGATGTTCGCCCTTATCAATCTCATAGGAGGCATTGTCGCCCCATTTGTCGCAAATCCTTTTAGCAATCCACTCCACCGATTTTGCATCATCGTCGTTAGGCCCGAAATTCCAACCTTCTGCAAAGCGAGGACCGATCTCATAGAGATTCTGCGCCAAAAGCATATATCCTGATAACGGCTCCAGGACATGCTGCCAAGGTCTTATGGCATGAGGCTTCCGGATGACTATCTTTTCACCTTTCAAAATGGCCCTTATGCAATCAGGGATAAGCCTGTGAGTGGCCCAGTCTCCGCCGCCTATTACATTGCCTGCCCGGGCAGACGCAAGGGCGACTCCGTGATTAGAGTAGTCCTTCAGATTAAAAAATGAACTTCTATAAGCAGATGTCACCAGTTCTGAACAGGCTTTACTGTTTGAATATGGGTCATAACCTCCCATAGGCTCGTTTTCCCTGTATCCCCAAACCCACTCCTTGTTTTCATAGCACTTGTCTGTCGTCACATTTACGACTGCTCTAACGTTATTACAGTTTCGTACAGCCTCCAGCAAATTTACTGTTCCCATTACATTTATGGCATAAGTTTCAACAGGCTTCTCATACGAATCACACACTAACGGCTGGGCAGCCATGTGGATAACTATTTCAGGAGCAGCTTCAGACATCGCTTTTGTTAAAGTTTCCGCATCCCGGATATCTGAAATAACAGATTTTACAATCCTATCTATTCCACAGAGATCAAATAGACTTGGCTCTGTTGGCGGATTCAATGCGTAGCCTGTAACTTCTGAACCAAGAGAATAAAGCCATAGAGAAAGCCATGACCCCTTAAAACCGGTATGGCCGGTTATAAAGACTTTGCGTCCCTTCCAAAACGAATAATCCATCACCAGACCTTCCAAGGCGCTTGATTTGTTTCCCAAAGTTTTTGCAACTGCATTTTATCCCTTAATGTGTCCATTGGTTTCCAGAAACCATCATGAGTATAAGTATATATCTCGCCATCCTTAGCCATGTTCTGCAAGGGTGCCTGCTCAAATACCGTATTATCGCCTTCGGTTATATAGTCGAATATTTTGGGTTCGCACACAAAAAAACCGGCATTAATCCAATTACCGTCACCACTTGGTTTTTCCAAATAAGCGGTTACTTTATTAGTTTTATCAATGGCCAAAGCGCCGAATCTTCCCTCTGGCTGGGACGAAGTAATAGTCATGGCCTTGCCATGACCCTTGTGAAATGTCAGAAGTTTTGGTATATCGATATCCGCCACACCATCGCCGTATGTAAGCATAAATGTTTCGTCCCCTACAAAGTTTCTGGCGCGTTTCACCCTCCCCCCTGTCATGCTGTTTAATCCAGTATCAAGTAGAGTAACCCTCCACGGTTCGCTCTTGTGATTGTGGACTTCTATCTTATTTGTCGATAGATCTATAGTCACGTCGCTTTGATGAAGAAAATAGTTGGCAAAATATTCCTTTATATAATATCCCTTGTATCCTAATAATATTATGAAATCATTAAAGCCATAATGAGAATATATTTTCATTATGTGCCATAGTATAGGCCTTCCGCCAATTTCTACCATAGGTTTCGGTCGTATATCAGTCTCTTCGCTGAGTCTTGTGCCATAGCCTCCGGCCAATATCAGTACTTTCATGATTTTATCCCCCTATATTATTATTGCTATAATCAAATTGAACCGCCGGACAACAATTCGAGGATTTCATATCAATTTCTCAACATCTTGAAATGCATCAGTTATTGTAACTGAAAGGATGCAGTGCTATCCATATCTTAAGGAGATTTGCAATCCTGTATCCTGATTTTTTATTATATTTCTTTGTTAAGAGGAAAATCTATAATGTATTCATGGAGTTAAGAGACATAAAGCGGGCGCGGCGATTTTTCTGCTGATAGCGCCCGAACTCTTTCATGGCACAATCTATTATTCATATCCCCAAAAATATACTGAAAAATCTCACCTGGATTTCTTTTGGTGACGGATCAGGGGTATTACTTTTTTATCTGGCCAATGTTTATCTCGCGAGGGTGATGGGTAGTGAGGCGTTCGGACAGATATCATTTGCATTTGCCTTTCTGCCGCTGGCAATGATTTTTTCTGACATTGGACTTCCGATGTACGGCATCAGGGAAGTAAGCAGAAAAGGAGGGATTCAGGAAATTTCGAACAATATTATCTCAACGAGATTGTTTTTTTCCATTGCGGTATTTTTTGTAGCCTCCCTGATAGTCTTAGTATTACCCGCGTTTTACCAGTACAGATATATCATTATTGCGACATTTATGTTCGTGATCCCTTATTCCATGGGTATTGACTGGGCATTCAGGGGTCTTGAAAAAATGCAGTATTCTGCTTTGTGGACTTTCATTCAATATGCCCTGTTTTTTCTCGGCGTTTTGTTAATCGTAAAGACAGACTCTAATATCCTTTCTGTTCCAATACTCAGGACATTTGCTGTGGCAATAAGTTCCGCTACCTTAATAGTTCTCGCATATAGAAAATTTGGACTGAGGTTTGAACTAAAAAGACCTGAGAGGGAAATTATGAAGGCATCCGCTCCTTTTATGATATCATCTCTGCTGTCTACTATTTTTCTTAACTTGGATTCTATCTGCCTCGGCATAATGGATACCCCTGAATCAGTCGGCATCTATAATGCAGCTTGCAGGATATATATACTATTTATAGGTATAATCTCAGCTCTTTATCTTGCATACGCACCTGTATTTTCGAGATCAAATAAGGATGATGTTAAAAGAGTAATCAAGGACTTTTCAAAAACCATTCACATTATCGCTTTCCCCGTGTCTTTTATGCTTCTGACATTCTCCAAAGAGATTATTATTACAGTATATGGAATCGAATATGGTCAATCCGCAACAGCAATGAATATCCTTTCCCTTTCGCTGTTATTCAGTTTTTTGAGTCTTATATACCTTTCTCCACTTCTCTTTGCCGGATTTGAGCGCTCATATTTGCTTTCTGTTCTTGCCGGAAATATTATAAATGCCCTGCTCAATATACTTCTTATCCCTGTGCTCAGTTATAACGGGGCAGCCCTTGCGTCTCTTGTGGGGAATTTTACATTCTATTTAACAGGCCTTTTTTTGTTTCACAAGGCCTTTTCTCCAGACAAGAGGGTTTTAATCTCTGAAGTTTCGCGTACCGTCTTATTTTTTCTTGGATTCGGAGCAGTATATTTTTTATTGCATTAATAACGAGGCTATTAATATTTTTATGCACACTTTTGGTGAGAGTTTAGAAAAAAACTTGACACAAATTTTATTTTTTGTATAACTTAATAAATAGTAAAGGGGAGTAGCTGAATCAGGGCTATCGTCAACACGCCGACAACATTGATACGGAAGTCGGCCGGTACCACTGGTTAGTTGATCTAACAAGCGAGACCTTTATCACAATGGGTATTTTTGGTAAACTATGAATATTCATTGCGGTAAAGGTCTTTATTATTTGGAATTTGTATAATTCCAGATTAGGTTTTATCTGAATTTTAGATTTGGAGGCGAGGAAATGAACGGATTGAAGACAATGGTTTTAATGGTAACCTTAACCCTGATGCTCGTGGCAATCGGGGGCATTCTCGGTGGAAAGTCAGGGATGACATTTGCCCTTATCATGGCATTTGGAATGAACTTTATCACATACTGGTTCAGTGATAGGATTGTATTAAAGATGTATAAAGCAAGGCAGGTCACTGAAGCGGAGTCTCCGGAACTTTATGGCATGGTCAGAAGGCTCAGTCAGAAGGCAGGTCTTCCGATGCCAAAGGTTTATACAATGGATCAGGATCAGCCTAATGCTTTTGCTACCGGAAGAAATCCTGATAACGGCGCTGTTGCAGTTACCACAGGAATAATGAGAATTCTTTCAAGAGAAGAGCTCGAAGGTGTTATAGGGCATGAACTTGCGCATATCAAGCACAGGGACATACTTGTAGGAACAGTTGCAGCAACAATTGCCGGTGCTATAAGCTATCTTGCGCAGATGGCGCAATGGGCAATGATATTCGGCGGCAGAAGCAGTGATGAAGAAGGAGGAGGCAATCCCGTAGCTGCCATAGTGATGATGATAGTTGGTCCTATTGCGGCTATGATGGTGCAAATGGCAATATCACGCTCGCGGGAATACGGCGCTGACGCAGGCGGGGCAAAAATTGCCGGCAATCCGCTTTATCTTGCTAACGCGTTGAGAAAACTGCATATGGCTTCCCAAAAAATTCCTATGCAGTCCAATCCCGCGACATCTCATATGTTTATAGTGAATCCTCTTTCGGGCGGGCGATTTCTAAAGCTTTTTAGCACCCATCCGCCGATGGAGGAAAGGATAGCACGGCTCGAAGCCCTTACAATCAGAAGATAGCTTATATGCCAGCATATAAGCGTATTTTTGAGGTGCGCGCATTATTTAAAAAGAAGGAGGGATATTGTGCCTAAACCACTTGTAGGAATAATTATGGGCAGTAAGAGCGACTTTCCGGTAATGCAAAAGGCTGCTGAAGTCCTTAAGGACCTCGGGATTCCATACGAGATAT
>JBBILM010000040.1:0-1079 GCA_037444915.1 Nitrospirota bacterium
TTATATTTCAATATGTTTTAAAACACTCTTTCATAGAACTTTTGACATTACCGGTTTGTTTACCTATCAGTTGCATCAAACGCATCAACTGCAGCATTAAGGTTTATTAAACAATAACATCAAATTATGAACCAATTATGAAGATTTTAATGTTCACATCCTCATATCCTTAAGAAAAGGAAACTTCGAACGGACTTCTATCACGTCATCAGGATTAATCTCGCCGATCAGGAATTCTTCGTCCTCGCTGCCAGATAGCATATCATTGCCGGAAGGCCCGAAAATATGCGATGCCCCGCAATAATGGATGCCATTGCCATCTATACCCGTACGGTTGACCCCGATAATAAAACATTGGTTTTCGATCGCGCGCGCCTTAAGCAGGGTCTCCCAATGCTCTACTCTGGATGAAGGCCAGTTAGCTATGACAAAAATAGCTTGAACATCTTTTGCGATGCCCCTGAAAACCTCCGGAAATCTAAGGTCATAGCATATGAATACGCTGACAGGCACTCCTTCAACTTGAAAAATCAGATCCCTGTCGCCGGCCATATAGTATCTGTCTTCGGACGCGAATGAAAAGGGATGAATCTTTGCGTATAACGCTGACAGGTTGCCCTTTCTATCGAACGCGACAGCCATATTCCGTGCCTTTTCATCGCCTGAATTAATGACAGCCAGTCCTGCTATTATATTGATCGAATATTTCCTTGCCATTAAGGATAATGCCGAAGACGTTTCTCCATTTAAGTCCTCGGCAATCGCCCGTATGTTCATCGAAAAACCGGAGTTGAACATTTCGGGAAAAACAATAATATCGCAGTTTTCAGATGCGGCTTTCTTAGCAAAATAATCAGCCATCTGAATATTGGCCTCTTTTGCTTCCCATTTAATGTTTAACTGGATCAGCGCTATTTTCATGAAACTCTGCTTATACCCAAATTAAGCGATTCTAATTTGGAAATATTTGATAGGTGAGGCGAAAAGACTTTGAACCCTGCAGTAGTACAGACATATGTCTTGTACCCGTCATTTATTGCATTGGCAGTTTGCTGGATGTTGAATTTATTATCTCTCAT
>JBBILM010000040.1:1179-17060 GCA_037444915.1 Nitrospirota bacterium
GGCTGACATAATTACCGGAATATCAACCCTGAACATCGTTCCTTTGCCGGTTTCACTTTGCACTCGAATAGTACCGCCCATCACTTCTGTCAGTTCTTTAACTATTGCCAGTCCGAGCCCTAATCCTTCGGCGCCGGATTGTTCCCCTCTGTAAAAACGGTTGAAGATAAAGGGAAGTTCTTTTTGTGGAATGCCCTTTCCAGTATCCTTTATCTCTATAAAGAAATTAATATCATGAATACCATAATTAAGCAAGACCCCGCCCTCGACTGTGAATTTAAGGGAGTTTGAAATCAGGTTGCGCACTATTTTTTCGAGCTTTTCTATGTCAGTCAATATCAACAGGTCGTTTTTTGTTTCGATTTCTATGTAAAGTCCTTTTTCTATGAATGCAGGCGTCAACTCCCGAACAACACCTTTCAGGAACTCCGGGAGATTTATCTCAACGAGGTCTTTTTTTAGAAAAAAACTGGCCTCCGCGGAAGTTATATCTTCGATGCCTTTTACAAGCCTGATTAATCTGTTGATCTCATTTTTTACATTTTCGAGGCCTTTGGCAGTATCTTCCAAAATACCGTCTTCTATCGCCTCGATATGCGTCTTGGCAATTGTGAGCGGAGTCCTCAACTCGTGGGCGATATTGGACATAAGACGCCTTCTTAATTCTTCCTCTTTTTGAAGCGATTCAGACATCTTGTCGAAGCTCTCGGATAGTTTGCCAACCTCGTCCTTGCTGTCTATCGAAGTTTGGACATTAAAGTCGCCTCTGGATATCCGCTCGGCAGCCTCTTTAAGGCTTGTCAGGGGTTTTGTCAGGTATTGACTCAAGAGCATGGCAGCGATTAATAATCCTCCTCCTGCTATAAGTAATGAAACATAAAGGAAATTTTTTGTTCGTTTCTTGAATATGAATTCCTTTTCCTGTATCTGTTCTTTTTGAAACGGCCTGAAAAGGAGTGTTCCGATGTTGTTGCCTTTTATATACAAAGGGTGTTTATCATACTCGCCTTCGGTGTGATGAATGTGAAAGAGGTCTTCCATGCGATGGCGCATGGTTTCCGTAAGATCGCTCATAGCGTCTCTTGAAGATATTATTTCCGCCCCCTGAGAATCTATAACCCTTATATCCATGCCGAGCATCATGGCCCAATGAATGGATTCTGATAATGCCTTTATATCCCATTTGCCGTCTGAATAGCTGTCTTCCACAGAGGCTGCAATCCAGTAAAACTGATCTTCTTTTATACCTCTGACGTAATTGTCAAAGTCCTTTATTATTAGCCACTCAAATATGAAGCTCGAGAGGAGGGCAACGAAAATAATGACAACAAATGCGAGGAATATCTTGGTTTTCATGGATCAGGAACTCCTATGAACTTATAGCCAGCGCCATAGATTGTTTTTATGAATTCAGGTGTTTGAGGATTTTCCTCTATTTTTTGCCTTATGTTTTTTACATGGGCATCTATAACCCTGTCGAATCCCTCAAAATCATAACCATGAACAATACTGACTATCTGGAGCCTGCTGAAAACCATCTCAGGCTTTTCAGCCAGCAATAAAAGTATCTTGAACTCTGTGTTGGTCAATTTAATGTTCCGGTTGTTTTTCTTCACATCCATTGCGAGACTGTCAATCTTTAGAGCGCCGTTGTTAAAAGACAACACCTTTTTTTTGGTCTTGCCAGTTCTTCTTAAATGCGCTTTAACCCTTGCCACGAGTTCACGCGGACTGAAAGGCTTTACAACATAATCGTCAGCGCCGATGCCGAGGCCTTTTACCCTGTCATCCTCTGAACTCTTTGCCGTTAGCATGATTATGGGAACATCGGAGAATTCCCTGACAGCCCTGCAAATGGATTCACCGTCCATATCCGGAAGCATCAGGTCGAGTATTATAAGATCGAACTTGTTTTTGATTAATTGAAGCGCGGCATCCCCTGAATCAGCAACAGTGGCATAGAATCCTTCCCTCTTAAGATATGACATTACAATATCTGCTATTTTTTTTTCGTCTTCTATTATGAGAATCTTTTCGCCGGACATAATTTAATATAAATAATACAGCAGATTAATATAAATCCCAAATCCAGTTGTATTAAATAAAAAGTTTTCATTCTCCAAGATATGCCTTTTTTACGTCTTCATTTTGGAGCAGGTCTTCGCCGCTTCCCTGTAGGGTTACTTTTCCGTTTTCGAGCACATACCCGCGCCTGGCAAGACGAAGCGCAGCCTTTGCGTTTTGTTCGACGAGGAGCACGGTAACTCCTTCCAGATTTATCTCCTTAATCGTCCTGAATATCTTGCTCATCATAATGGGCGCGAGTCCTAAAGAAGGCTCATCGAGCAGCAGCAATCTGGGTTTTGACATTAGAGCCCTTGCTATCGCGAGCATTTGCTGCTCTCCGCCGCTTAATGTGCCCCCTATCTGGCTGCGGCGGTCTTTTAGCAGCGGAAATAATTCAAATGCCATTTCAAGATTTCTCTGATAGTCCTGTTTATTTAAAAATGCCCCTATCTCGAGGTTCTCAGACACAGTCAGTCCCTGAAATATCCTTCTGCCCTCAGGCACATGACAGATTCCCATTTTTACAATTTCATGAGGCGGCAGGTGTTTAATTGAACGTCCTTCAAACAATATATCCCCTGATGCAGGTTTAAGAATGCCTGATATTGTCATAAGAGTGGTTGTCTTTCCTGAGCCGTTGCTGCCTATAAGGCTCACTAATTCTCCGGCCAATATCTCTATATCGATGCCTTTAAGCGCCATTATAGGGCCATAAGATGTATGAACTGATTGAAGCTTAAGCATATTTTATTCCTTGCCAAGATATGCCTCTATAACAAGAGGGTTATTTTTTACTTCTGCAGGCAACCCTTCGGCAATCTTAACCCCGTGGTCAAGCACCACTATGCGGTCAGAGGCAGCCATCACAAGACTCATATCATGTTCTATCAGGATTATTGTTTTGCCAAGTCCCTTAATCTTTTTAATTAATTCCATGATTTCGGACGTTTCCTGCGGGTTCATGCCCGCTGTCGGTTCATCAAGCAAAATAATTCTCGCTTCTGTTGCGAGCGCTCTCGCTATCTCGAGCCTTCTCTGGTAACCATAAGGCAGACTGGAGGACTTATGATCAGCGTATTTGTCGATGCACATAAACTGAAGATATTCGAAAGCCCTTTCTTTGCATGACTTTTCTTCATTGATGAAACCGGTATTTCCAATCACAGGATTAATGAATTTATATTTGATAAGAGAATGCTGCGCGACCATGAGATTCTCGATTACTGTCATTTCAGAAAATAATCTTATGTTCTGAAATGTCCTTGCTATGCCTGTTCTCGTAATAGCGTGAGGCTGAAGGCCTGTAATATCCTTGCCAGCGAAGTGAATGCTTCCCTTAGTGGGTTTTGTTAATCCGGTGATGCAATTAAAGAGCGTTGTCTTGCCAGCGCCGTTTGGGCCTATTATGCTTAGAATAATGTTTTCCCTCACACCAAAGGTTATATCTTCTATGGCTCTGAGGCCGCCGAAATGTTTGGTCAACTCCCTGATTTCCAGTATATACATGGCATTTCCTATTTTTTATAGCCCAGTATCCCATGGGGTCTGAATATCATAAGCAGAACGAGGCCTGCTCCGAGAAGCAGCATTCTGTATTGTTGAACCTCCCTTAATAATTCAGGAAGCACGACAAGTATGAATGCTCCTATAACTGCTCCATATATGTTGCCGAGACCGCCCAGTATGACCATGCTTAGGATTAGGACTGATTCTATAAAGGTGAAGCTTTCAGGGGAGACGAACTGCATCTTTGCGGCAAACAAGGAGCCGGCCACACCAGCCCAGAATGTTCCGAATGCCGAGGCATACAACTTGTACCTTGTTGTATCAATTCCCATGGCTGACGCGGCAATTTCATTATCCCTTATTGCTATCCATGCCCTTCCTGTCTTTGATAAGACAACACGTCTGATAACAAATACGCAAAGCACAACCGCTGTCAGGACAATGAAGTAATAATAGTTTAATTTTCCAAGGGATATGCCAAATAAATAAGGAGGCGAGATTCCGGATATGCCGTTAGGGCCGTTTGTGAGGCTGTCCCAGTTGTTTAAAACAAGCCGTACTATCTCGCCAAAGCCCAGTGTTACGATAGCGAGGTAATCCCCTCTGAGCCTCAGGGCAGGCGCCGAAAGCGCTACCCCCGCAACAGTCGCGAGACCCGCGGCGAAAGGAATTGTTATCCAAAAACCGAATCCATATTCAGTGTTCAGAATGGCGTAAGTATATGCTCCTATCGCATAGAATGCAGCATAGCCTAAATTCAAAAGCCCTGCAAAGCCTACAATTATATTCAGCCCGAGCGCAAGAATTACGTAGATGCCTGCTATTATGAGAACATCCAGATAGTAATCCTTCAGAATAAAGGGGAATGAAGCAAACAATAACAGGGAAAGATAAATACTGAAATTCCGGAAACCAGCAGTTTTAGCAGTATAAGCGGAAAATTTATCCTCGAAATAACTCCAATATCCAGATGCCCGTTCTTTGCTCAATGAGATAGCGGTCAGAATCGTAAATATTATTGCAAAGAAGATGGCGGATGCCTCAATACCTTTAAAAGGGAGGAAAAGTACGGCTGCGAAAAGCGCGATAGAAAATTGCCTGAAAATCGCCGGGCTTAAGTTTCCTGATTCAGAGAGTTTTATCATACCTTTTCCTCAGTCGAACGGCCTAATATTCCAGAGGGTTTTACTAAAAGGATAAGAAGAAGGATGATAAATGCATAGGCATCCTTGTATTCGCTCGATATATAAGCGGCGCCAATGCTTTCTGTGATTCCGAGTATTATGCCGCCGAGCATCGCGCCCGGAATGCTGCCGATACCGCCCAAAACAGCGGCTGTAAATGCCTTTATGCCGGCTATATATCCTATGGAGTAATTAACGAGCCCGTAATATGACGCTACCATTACGCCGGCTACTGCGGCAAGACCGGCGCCGATGATGAATGTAAGCGATATAACAACATCAATATTAATTCCGCTTAACGAAGCCATTGTTTTATCCTGAGCAGTTGCCCTCATGGCTTTGCCAAGAAGGGTTTTTTGGATAAATAAATATAAAGAGAACATCATTATCCAGCAGACGATTATTATTATTATCTGAAGCAGGGTAATATTAATGTTAAAAAGTTGTATAACCTCGTCACCGAGCCTATAGGCAAATACCTTGTCAGTAGCGCCCTGAGTAAGCATTACATAGTTTTGCAGGAATATGGATACCCCTATGGCGCTGATAAGAGGACTTAGCCTTGGGGCAAGCCTGAGCGGTTTGTATGCGACCTTTTCAATCGCAAAGCCGTAAGCGGAACAAAAGATTATGGTTAGAATGATTGTCAGGAAAAAAGAGGCAGGAAGGCTTATCGCGGTTAAGCCTGTGGCAGTAAAGAATCCTAAAAAGATGATGCCGAGGTATGCTGCCAGCATGTATATCTCGCCGTGAGCAAAATTTATAAGCTGAAGAATTCCGTAAACCATTGTATAGCCGAGTGCGATAATGGCATATACGCTGCCGAGTGTCAGGCCGTTTATTATCTGCTGGAAAAACATTGAAATGAATTTTAACAAAAAAATATAATATTGTCATAAATATAATCCGTAATCAAGCGTATCAGTCACGGCTTTTCATCCATAACTGTTTCGCTTTGATAGATGTTTGATGCGGCGTGCGTTAAATATAATGACGTTGCCTGATGTATCAGATGAAAGAGGCTAAATAACTATATGGAAATAATCAGAAGACATACGATAATGAAGGAAGTGTCAAAAGGGCATTTGTTAAAAGGCAGAACAATAGGTTTTGTTCCGACAATGGGCGCATTGCACGAAGGGCACATGAGCCTTGTCAGAAGGGCGAGGTCTGAGAATGACATCGTGATAGTCAGTATATTCGTGAATCCGATTCAGTTCGGGCCGTCCGAGGACTTTGGTATGTATCCTAAGGATGCTGAGGCCGATGCTGAAAAACTCATTAAAGCGGGCGTGGATATACTTTTTATGCCTGATGCAGGCTTGATGTATCCGGACGGTTTTTTGACAAATGTAAATGTGAAAGGCCTCTCGGATAAATTATGCGGTGAATTAAGGTCTGGCCATTTTTCCGGCGTGGCTACCGTTGTTTGCAAACTTTTTAATATAGTCCTTCCTGTAAGGGCATATGTTGGCCGCAAGGATTATCAGCAGTCGGTTATTATAAGGAGAATGGTCGAAGACCTTAATATGGGGGTGGATGTCATTGTTTGTCCGACTATAAGGGAATCTGACGGCCTCGCTATGAGTTCAAGAAACGCGTATCTGAACCCTGATGAGAGAATAGCAGCATCCATCATATTCAGGACGCTCGCTTCTGCCGCAAGTCTCATAAAGAGCGGGGCAAGTGTTGCTTCTGTATTAAATCATATGAAAAATAGTCTTGCCTCAGAGGCTTTAATAACCGATATTCAATACGCGGGCATCTACGAGCCTGACACGCTTGATGAGTTAGACCAATTCAAAAAAGGCAACCTGCTTGCAATAGCCGTAAAAATAGGCAATACCAGATTAATTGACAATATGGTCGTTGAACTTTAGAGAGTATTCGTAAAACTCTGTCCTGCTGCTATTGTGTTGATTTGATGAATAAAGCGGCTTAGCCTGTTAAGGCTAAAGTTTTTGCTTCAGACTTCCGATAATTAAAATGTAGAGGCTCAGTTGAGCCGTCAAATGTTTATTTTACTACTCTGGGGAGGCGTATAATGTTCAAAAATCTGTCTCTGAAAAAAATCTATGCCGTGCAAATCTTAGTAATTTGTATTTTCAGTTTTCTGGTAATGGGTATTCTGGTGTATCTGAATCAGAAGATAGGCGCGCAGTCAGAACACCAAAAAGACGTGGAATTAAAGGACTTTATGAAGGAAAAATATATTGACCACCTTGTGTGGCTTGATGCCCTCGAAAACCATGTTTATGAAGGAAAGGAATTTAAAAAGGCCATTGACCCAACAAAATGCGACTTCGGCAAGTGGTATTACGCCAACAAGCCTTCGGACCCTGAGGCATTGGCGATATATTCTAAGATGGAAGAGCCTCACAGAAAGTTTCACGAGAGCGCTCAAACGATACTCGGCGCTAATAGCCTCAATGAAAAAAGGAATGTATTGCAGACCGTATCAGAGCCTTTGGTTGGAGATATTAAAGGCCATTTTGATGAATATAAGGCATTTTATGAAAAAAGGATAAAGGCTGGCAATGAAAATCAGGAGGGTTTACTAAAGAAGAGCAAGATAATTGTTGTATCCCTTATGCTGTTGCTGTCTGTATTGGCTATCAGCATTTATTTCATAAACAGGAAAAGGCTTTTTAAGCCGTTGATGGAATTCTCTGATGTAATGGAATCTGTATCCAAAGGGGATTTTACGGTTGATATAAAGACCTCTTCAAAGGATGAGATTGGCAAGTTATCAGAATCAATTAATAATATGATTTATAAGGTTGGACGCATGCTCGGCAATGTGTCTCAGGGGACCTTCCGCATTGCTTCAGCATCAGAGGAGCTTTCAGCAACTGCCGATGAGCTGAACAGAAGCGCCAATGAGCAGACATTGCAGACAGAGCAGGTTTCAACTGCAATGACAGGGATGTCCCAGACCATATTTGATGTTGCAAAGAACGCCTCTGACGCGGCAGAGACATCAAAGAACGCGTCTGATATAGCTGACAAGGGCAAGGAATCGGTAGCAAAGACAGTGCAGGGCATGCTCAAGATATCCGATACAGTAAAGACTGCTGCTGATACAATAGAAGAACTTGGCAGGAACTCAAAGGAGATAGACAACATAATAAGGGTAATAGATGACATAGCAGACCAGACGAATTTGCTTGCGTTAAACGCTGCGATAGAGGCTGCGAGGGCAGGGGAGCAGGGAAGGGGTTTTGCGGTAGTTGCTGATGAAGTGCGGAAGCTTGCCGAGAGGACGAGCAAGGCTACAAAAGAGATAGCAGCGATGATAAAGAAGATACAGGCTGACACCGAGCGTTCTGTAGGGTCAATGAACATAGGGGTTGCTGAAGTGGATGAAGGGGTAAAGCTTGCTGAGGAGGCCAAGTCATCGCTTGATAAGATAGTAAACGCGTCGCAGAGGAGTGTTGACATGATACAGGCGATAGCAGTTGCGTCTGAGGAGCAGTCATCGGCATCAGAGGAGGTATCCCAGAGCATGGAAAACATAGCAGGCATAACCAACAGCACATCAGCGACAATAACCCAGATAAAGAGGGCGTCTGATGAACTTGCGTCGCTTGCATCCGAGATACGCAAGGCAGTTGAATCATTTAAAATAAGGAGGGAGGCATAGTTATGATATATCAACTTGTGAGTTTCAAGCTTGGCAATGAGGAATACGCAGTGGACATATTAAAGGTTCAGGAGATAAACAGGCTTACTGAGATTACGAGCGTTCCTAATGCGCCTTCTTATCTTGAGGGTGTGATAAATCTGCGCGGCAAGGTAATACCCGTGATAAATCTGAGGAAGAAATTCGGGCTTGCGGACAAGGATATGGATTCGCATTCGAGGGTAATGATACTTGATATAAGGGGGATAACAACCGGTGTAATAGTGGATGCGGTGTCAGAGGTATTGAGGATAAACACGGATACAGTAGAGCCTCCTCCTCCGATGGCAGCGAGCATGAGCGCTGACTATATAAAGGGCATAGCAAAGCTTGAACAGAGGCTTATTATACTTATTGACCCTGACGCCATCAATGGCAATGTAATAGAATCTCACTTGATTGCAGCATGAAAGAATAAGAACATGGTTAATTTTAGTTTCGTGTTAAAGTTTTTCTGAAGAGTGCCGATATAATAAGTAAGCATCTCTTCCCCTTCTCTCCTTTTTTATGTCCCCACAGTTCTCTTAAAAGGGATCTGTGGGGATGAAATTTTTCAGATGAAATTCAAAAATTAAAGTTTTTCAAATAAAACAACGATATATATAATATAGGTTCTTTCTCATATTGAGTGGGTAATTCCCCCTTAACAAAGGGGGAATTAAAGGGGGTTGTTTCCCTTTATTAAGGGGGAATAAAAAAGGATTACCCATTTAAAGTGAGAAAGAACCAATAGTTGCGGCTAATAAACGCTAAATTTGGATAAGATACCATGTATATACCAACAGGAACAGGAAATTAGACTATGGATTTATCTTACATACGCAGTGCTATTGAAGAATCTGAGCAGCTTTCGACCATACCGGTAATTTTAAAAAAAATACTGGAGGTTACAAGTGATGAATCATCCTCACCTGAGGAGCTGTATAAAATAATACTTCACGATCAGGCGCTTGCCAAGAAGGTTTTAGGGGTTGCCAATTCCCCCTTTTTCGGGCATTCAGGCAGGATTGGCGATATTGAGCAGGCAATTATGTTCCTCGGTTACGAAAATATACGAAACATCGCTATTGGCATGACCGTAATATCCATGTTTTCGACAAAGTGCGATGTGAACCTGAAAAAGTTCTGGAAGCATAGTTATGAAGTCGCTTTTATAGCCGCTATGATTGCGGATACAGCGACAATGGTAAATCCCGGGAATGCCTTTCTATCGGGATTGCTTCATGATACAGGCAGGCTCTTATTGTTTAATCTCTTTTGCGAAGAATATAAATTGATACAGGGCACTGATGATCTGCTCGAAAAGGAGGTATCCATATTCGGATGCGACCATGCGCTTGTGAGCAGTTGGATGGCTGAAAAGGCGCGTCTTCCTCTCGAACAGATACTCGCGATAAGGCATCATCACTCGCCCTCTAAGGCTCATGAATTTCAGGATATGGTTTCTGTTGTTGCATTAGCTGAGGCAATGTCCAGAATGTTCAGCCCGAAAATAGAAGATGACGGGATTTGGACAGAAGAACATGACGCTATACTGCTTGAACTCTCTATTAAGCCTGAAGATGTTGAAGATATCGGAAGGAGGCTCAAGGCAGAAGATGCTGAGATTGAACGATTTCTTGAACTGATATGATCCCAGAATCAGCGATAAAGATATTATAAGGCAATGCCTCATTGCCTGACTTGGGCATGAGTTAAATAATGAAATTTGTGGTATTCTATTAATATAATTTGTTTGCTCGTATGCTTTAGCCAACAAATCTATTATTTCTGCTTAGTGAAGGATATTATTTTTAAAATATGTTATATTAACACTTAATTTTAAATTTAATGTTATAACATTATAATGATTATGAATA
Source organism: Nitrospirota bacterium (assembly GCA_037444915.1). GTDB lineage: Bacteria > Nitrospirota > Thermodesulfovibrionia > Thermodesulfovibrionales > Dissulfurispiraceae > JBBILM01. Next base: position 11,478 of record JBBILM010000040.1, read on the forward strand.
TACTTCTTGTCAGCAATAATGAAAAACAAAGGAGAGTCCTTGAAGACCTCCTTGGGTCTTTTGGTTATGAGGTTAATTCTGATTATCAGGGTTTTCGCGTGCTCGATTATTTAAAGGCGAAAAATGCTGACCTCATAATATTGGATATAGTAAATGCTCAAATAGATTCGCTTGCGCTTCTGAGGGAGGTTAAAAGCCTGAAACCTTCAATTGAGGCAATCATGTTGTCCGACTATTTCACCCTTGATCAAGCAGTTAAGGGCATTAAGCAGGGTGTTGATGACTTTCTTATCAAACCATACACTAATAATGAAATCTTTTTGGCAGTGGCGAGAATCAAGGAGAAACTATACTATCACAGCCAGCTTGAGGCTGAAAGAAGCAGGATTCAGAAGGAAAGAGATCACCTTACAGCCCAGTTAGCCCAAATGCAAAAGATGGAGGCAATTGGCAACCTTGCCTCTGGCCTTGCCCATGATTTCAACAACATGCTCGCAGGCATAATAGGCTTTTCCGAGATTGCGAGGGCTTCGGCTTCGAGGCCTGTCAAACAGCAGATAAATAAAGTAATAGAGGTAGCAAAAAATGCATCTGAACTGGCGCGTCATATATTGCTGATAGGGAAAAAGGTAACAACCGATAAAATGAATATAGATATCAATAAGTTTGTTGACAGGGCTGTTGGACTGTTCAGGAGGATAATAGAAGAAAATATTGAGATAAAACTTTCTCTCCAGCCCGACATCCCCTGCGCGTATGCAGAGGAGTCGCAAGTCATGCAGGTTTTGATGAATCTCGTTATAAACGCAAGGGATTCCATGCCAAAGGGCGGAAGAATCAATATAAAAACAGGCTTTTTGCATGCCGATACCGAGTATTGCAGCTTTAATCAGTGCGCAATGCCGGGTAATTTTGTATTTATATCAGTTTCTGACACTGGAAAAGGCATTCCCGATGATATAAAAGACAGGATTTTCGATCCCTTTTACACAACAAAAAAAGCGGGTAAAGGTTCTGGCATGGGGCTTGCAATGACAGATTCGATAATAAAGGCTCATGGCGGATGGATAGAGTTTCAGTCTGCATCAGGAAAGGGAACTGAATTTAAGGTATACATTCCTTCAAGCGAGGTTTGCGCGGAGTCCACAGAAATTGAGAAGATGCCTTCTGCCAAAAAAAGGCTGGCCAGAGGCAAGGAAACGATCCTTCTGGTTGATGATGAGGAAATCATAAGGGATATGGGTTTGTCTATTCTTAATATGCTCGGTTACAGCGTAATCACGGCCTCAAATGGCGAAGAGGCGGTCGATATTTATAAAAGGAAACGTAATGACATTGCGCTGATTATTATGGATAAGGTGATGCCAAAGATGGACGGCATTTTAGCCTGCAAGGCCATAAGAAGGCTGAATAAGGATGTTAAGTTGATTGTTTCAAGCGCTTATGCAGAAGATGAAAAAGAGGATATGACTAAAAAGGGAATATCAGGTTTTCTTGCAAAGCCATATAATATTGTGGATATGTCAAGGCTGCTCAGAAATGTTATAGATAATTAATTTGATATTTAAGCAAGTTTTGCCGTTATGTCAATAGAAGCCCTCAAAAGAATTTTTCAGATTACCACTGTAAAAAAGGGGAAAGAGGTAAACATGTCTTATCAAAAAAAGAAAAAAAATCAGCCCAAAAAGCAGGATGATGACAATCAGAGCGGTAAAATAGATATAAGAATATAGGACAATTACGGATAATCTATGCTCAAAGGATTAATAAAGACTTTGCTCAAAGGATTAATAAAGAAAAAAAAGGTCAATGATGAGGCCTCTGTAAGGGAACTGCTCAATCTCGATATGGCAGAAATAGAGAAGGCATCTGACCGGCTGTTTAACAGGCTTGACGACAGGATAAAGGCGCTTAAGACTATCGAGGCTCGGGTGGATAAAAAAATTGCAAATCTCGAGAGGCTTCTTACAAGAGCGGAAAACATCACTGCCGGTTCAAAAGAATCTACAGAGAGCCGTCAGATTGAAATATCCAGACTTTCACAGAAGGGTCTAAAAATTGACGAAATTGCCAGTATTCTTGACATGCCAAAGGGAGAAGTTGAACTGATACTGAATATAAAGAAGTAGCTTGCCGGTAAAAAATTCCTTTTTCAGGAAAAATTTTCCTACATTATGACAAATCTTAGAATATTTTTAACCCGATAATGCAATTATACAGTGGCATGGGCAGATAAAAGCCAAAATATGCACTTGATATGTAATGTAGCAGGCATAGATACCTTCAAATCCTTTGAATAGCAACAAGGATTATCTTATGCAATGCCCTAATCCACAATTGCAGTTTGCATAAGAATGTGGAATCAGAGATACCCCCCTAAATCCACCCCTTATTAAGGGGGGGGGATTTAGGGGGGGGAGTTGCAAACAAAGCCTTTTCAGGCATCTATGCCTGCTCGTTAGATTACAGACTGCTTTTTTCGGGATAGATAAATCAGGTATTTGCAGGTCTATGTTTATTTTTTTGGAAACCATCACCAACATCCATCATAGTTGATTCAAATGAGTTGGCATAAAGATTGCTTGTCTTATTGGCATGTACAAGGGAATTTATATAGCCTTATCAGGGGCAGCATTAAAACAGACCCATATAGATATAATCTCACAGAATATCGCAAACACAAATACCCCCGGTTATAAAAAAGACAAAATATCGTTTCAGGAATTTCTATTATCCCAGATAAGCGGTAATCCCAATGCAGATGACGGCAGAGCCATGAGCGATATTTCAGCAATGGCCATAGATTTTTCCGGAGGCAACATGCTTAAAACCGGCAATCAGCTCGACATAGCTATTGAAGGCAATGGTTTTATAAGTCTTGAGGGCGGCAAATACACCAAAAGAGGTGATTTTAATCTTGATGGAGAGGGCAATCTTGTCAGCAAACAGGGAGTAAAGATTCTTGGCAAGAGCGGCCCTATAAAGATTACCGGAAGAGGCCCTGTTGAAATAACAACAGGCGGTGATGTGATAGCAAATGGTGTTCTCGTTGATACTTTAAAAATAGTGGAATTTGAAGACATCAATTCTCTAAAGAAAATCGGTGAGGATTCATTTGTGACTGATTCGCGGGGCGTTGAATCAAAGGCTGCTGTCAAGCAGGGTTTCATAGAAACTTCGAATGTCGAGGTAATTAAGGAAATGGTTCAGATGATTACAGTGCTGAGAGAATACGAATCATTTCAGAAGGCAATACACGCCTTTGACGAGTCAACATCAAAGGTAACAAGTGATATGGGCAGGATATAAACGGTGAAAAACACCAAAGAGGAGGTTTATAAATGATAAGGGCATTGTATACAGCGGCAACCGGTATGGAGGCGCAAAAGATAAACATTGATGTTATTGCGAATAACCTTGCGAATGTTAATACTGCCGGCTATAAAAAGAGCAGGGCGGATTTTCAGGAACTGATGTATCAGACCGTAAGGATGGCTGGCGCTGCTTCTGCCGAGGGAGTTCAGGTTCCTTCAGGGATTCAGGTTGGTCTGGGTGTCAGGCCTGCTGCGGTCCAAAAGATATTCCAGCAGGGTGAATTTGTACCAACGGGCAATAATCTTGACATGGTTATAGAAGGAAACGGCTTTTTTCAGATATTGATGCCAGATGGAACTATTGGATATACGAGGGCTGGAGGTTTTAAGCTGGACAGCGAGGGAAGGATGGTCAATTCCGACGGCTACACGCTCGAGCCCGGGATAACCATTCCATCTGATATGGTGAATATCACGATAGGCGCTGACGGAAGGATATCCGTTTTACAGGCTGGCAGCATTACTCCAACCGAAATCGGACAGATCGAACTCGCAAGGTTTATCAATCCGAGCGGACTTACGCCTATCGGCAAAAGCCTCTATATACAGTCTGGCTCTTCAGGCGAGCCAATAACAGGGAGTCCTAATGCCGAAGGATTTGGCAGCATAACGCAGGGACATATAGAAATGAGCAACGTTAATGTTGTTGAGGAGATGGTTAACATGATAATGAGCCAGCGGGCTTATGAGATTGCATCAAAGGCTGTTCAGGCTACAGAGGAAATGCTTCAGACAGCCAATAATTTAAAGAGGTAAGAAATGGCCTGGATTATGGATCATAAATTGTTTGGCATTGCGAAGATATCGCGTCATGCAGTCGTCCTGTTTTGCGCCTGCTTCATTTTATGTGCAGCGTTGCCTGCTTATTCAATGTCTGAGGAGAGTATTGAGAATAAGCTCAAATCTTATCTGAAGAATAATTACCCGTGGGATGAGATAGAGTTATATGACCTTAAATTAAGCTCAAAGGTCAGCGCAGCTCCTAAGCGGATATTCATTGAAAAGCCGCCGCCAGGAAGGACTGTTTTCTCTATAGAATTGGAAGATGGTGTCAGGATTTCGGCAACAGCGACTGTCAAGGCATTTGATATGGTTGTTGTGAGCAGGGGGGCATTCAGAAGGGGCTATACACTTCAGGATGGCGATGTATATGTATCATTTTTGGATGTATCAAGGATACCGAGAGATACTGTCAAGGACATGGATGCTGCGTTAGGGAAAAAACTTACGCGGTCAATTATTGCTAATGCACCGATTGATGCAACTATGCTGATGAATGAATCTCAAGTGGTAAAAAAAGGTCAAAAAGTGGCTCTTGTTATCGAATCCCCGTATCTGAGCATTATGACTATGGGTATGATCAAGGAAACAGGACAGGTTGGCAATTATGTGAGGGCAATAAACATAGCGTCTAACAAGATAGTAACAGGCTTGTTAATGGATGAAAATACTGTAAAGGTGAGATTTTAAAATGAAAACAATTATCATAATCGCGGCTGTTTCCCTGCTTGTATCGTGCGCAGCAACGCCGGAACTTCCTCCGAGCCCTCCAAAATATGTTTATAAGGAAGAGAGGGTAACACAGCCTGCAGCCAATTCCCTGTGGGTTGATACTGCGAGCATTTTTGAGGACAGAAAGGCAAGAAGGCTTAATGATCTTGTAACCATCAGGGTTGTGGAAAATATAACAGGTTCTGGCGGAGCTAAGACAACAACAGGCCGCAATTCATCGGCTGACTACGGTATTACGGATTTGTTTGGCATGAATCTTGACTTTAATCTGCATAATGTTTTCGGTCTCAAGGATTTTTACAAGGGAGCCAATGTTTTTTCTCCAACCGTCAAGGGAGGAAGCCAGTCTGATTTCGAAGGAAAGGGAGACACTTCAAGGCAGGGCAAACTGATAGGCACTATAACCGCCAAGGTTGTGGAAGTAATGCCGAACGGCAATCTTGTTATTGAATCAAGAAAGGATATAACGATCAATAATGAAAAACAGATACTTGTTCTTAGAGGAATGGTCAGACCTGACGATATTATGCCTGATAATTCCATTTTAAGCAGTTACGTTGCCGATGCCGATATTTATTTTGTGGGCGATGGCATGATTCAGGACAAACAAAAAGAGGGATGGCTCGTAAAGATTCTTGACAATGTATGGCCGTTTTAGAGGCAGTGAATAGTGAACAGTCGTTAGTGAATAGTAAAA